>JASFIX010000013.1:0-17446 GCA_050122435.1 Desulfobacterales bacterium | reverse complement strand
GGTCTTTGTTCCCCAGAACCATATCCCGACGGTTTGCTTTTCCAGGTCATGGAAATTGGAATGCACATCAAAAACAGGGCCCACGGTGACGTCCAGACCGGTTTCCTCCTTAAACTCGCGGCAGGCAGCCGAACGGATATCTTCATCCCATTCCACGTGCCCGCAGGGGATACACCAATGGTCGGCAAATGATCCGGTCCTTTTGACCAACAGCAGTTCATTTTTATCCACCAGGATCACCGCAACACCAACCGTGGGGTTGCGATAATGGGTCCACTGGCAATGATCGCAAAACGGACGCTTTTTGTTAGCGATGGATGTTTTTGTTAAAGACTTCCCACAGTAAGGACAAAATTGGATTTCCATGAAAACTCCTTGGTTGTGATGTCAGATGGGTCTTTTACGGTTACCGGATATACAAAAGCCCGGCAAATTTTCCGGGCTTAGGTTAACACAATCTGAAGCGGAAATGAAAATGGTTATTTTATGTCGCTTTTCCCGAAGATGTATTTATCTGGAAACGGGTTTTGACATATTCTTGAAAATAATTAGATTGTTCTCAAGCGTTTGATAGGCCAAAGGGCGTCATCCAGGTAAACAACAGATTTTTTCAGGAGTTTTAGAAAAGGACACATCGATTGAACAAGAAAGCGACAGCCTCGATTCATAATTACCCGACCGGAACGTTTTGTGGGCGGTTTCAGGCCTTAACCGCAATATCGGTCATCATTCTATTGCTGGTTCTGGGTGTGAGCGCGCCTACTTGCCCGGCGGCCGAAGGCACTGCCCGGCACCGTCTCCAGGTGGAGCTGTTCCCGGAAAAGCAGCTGCTGCAGGCGGTGGATGAAATAACGATCGAAAAATACCCCGGCAACAGACTCGACTTTAAACTTTCCGGCCGAGCGGACCCAATCGAGGTATCGGTAAACGGCACTTTTCGTCAATTCGATTTTGAAGATGGGATGCTTCAGGTGAGTCTGGCAGATGGGGAAAAAAATCAGAAAAATCGAGTCCGCATTCGCTATACGGCAATCTTTGATGATCCGGCCCCCGTAAGCCCGGTAAACACCGACAACCCCGGATACGGTGTCAGTGCAACGATATCCGAACGCGGCAGTTTTTTACTGGCGGGCTCAGGCTGGTATCCGCAATGGGGCAGCGGGCATTCAAGTTATACCCTCAAGGTGATTGCACCGCAGGGTATGCTGGCCGTTACGGCCGGACAATCAGAGGGTCATGTGACCAGAAACGGCAAAACAGAATCCACCTGGCTGATCAACGATCCCATCGAAGGTCTGTCTTTGTCGGTCGGCACCTATATTGTGCGGGAGAAAAAGGTCGGAAGCATAACCGCCGCCACCTATTTCTTCCCGGAAACCGATCACCTGGCCGAAGCCTATTTGGCAGCAACCGTCGATTACCTCGCCTTTTACCAGGATCTATTCGGACCATATCCTTTTCAAAAATTTGCGGTGGTCGAAAATTTTTTTCCGACCGGATTTGGGTTCCCCTCCTATACCCTGATCGGCGGCACTGTTTTGCGGTTGCCTTTTATTATCCGTACCAGTCTGGGACATGAAATTGCCCATTGCTGGTGGGGCAACGGCGTGCGGGTCGATTACGACGGAGGCAACTGGAGCGAGGCCTTAACGACCTATGTGGCCGATTACCATTATAAGGAAATGAAATCCGAGGAAGATGCCCGCCGGTATCGTCTTCAGATTCTGCGAAACTATGCCACCCTGGTCAAACCTGCTCGGGATTTTGCCCTCAAGCAGTTCCAGAGCCGATATGACCCCGTCACCAAAACCATCGGCTACGACAAAGGCGCAATGGTGTTTCATATGCTCCGCCGGCAAGTGGGAGACGAGGCGTTCTGGGGGGCTCTCAGGGATCTTTATCGGGATCGATTGTTCAAAGCAACATCCTGGAGCGACATTCAAAAAGCATTTGAAGCCCGGGGACAACAGTCGCTCGATTTGTTTTTCGACCAATGGGTGTTTGGGAAAGGCGCCCCTCAGTTTTACCTGGATGCGGTCCGGGCGAGACACACAGGCAATACCTGGCAAATTGAAGGCCGCATCGTCCAGGAAAGACCGCTATTCAGCTTCGATCTGGATCTCCTGCTGGAAAGTCAAGGCCAAACCAATAGCACAACTATCCGGGTATCTGAAAAAGAGACCCCTTTTCAGATCACCGGTGAATCCGTGCCGCTGAGACTCGTGGCTGATCCCGCCGGTCAGATCATGCGGCGCCTTTTTCCAATAGAGATACCCCCGGCCATCAATTCAATTAAAAGTTCTTCTGAGGTCCTGGCAGTGCTATCCGCAGATCTGGAGCCGCAGGTCAAAAGCGCCGCCCGTACCTTGATTCTTTCCCTGGGATTGAAAAATTATGCTTTCGCCGAAGAAAAAAGTATCAAACGCGAGCAGCTATTGGGCAAGGATATATTGATGATTGGTTATCCACAGGATAAAGCGCTTTTGCGCCACCTGCCCGATCAAATCGCCATCGATCCAAAATCGTTTGTTTTAAATAAGAAGACCTACAAGCAATCTTCAGATGTGTTTTTTGGCGTATTTGCCCATCCCTTTTCTGAAAACCGAATCGCGGCCCTGTTTTACCCGCTGTCTTACCAACAGGCGGAACACGTGGCCCGTAAGATCACCCATTACGGCAAATACAGTTACCTGGCGTTTGAAAACGGAAAAAATCGGGCCAAAGGATTTTGGCCAATAGAACAATCTCCCCTCGAATACCGCTGGAACCACGGAAAGGCGGAATGATAGCGGAATGGGCCACATTAAATTGTCCAACTGCGCGGCAGCGGACTACAGGGGGGAAGGCTAAATGGAGTGCGAATATGATCAAAAAAGTGATTGCCGTTTTAGGCTTTGCCATCTTGCTTATGTCAGCATCCGGCTGCTGGGCCGGCCAAGACAATGCGAATCACCGCCTGTATGACCTCAACCAGAAAAAAGAGCTGCTGATGTCTCAGGCTGTGGCCGATCTTAAAGAAAACCGAATTGTGCTGGTAGGCGAACATCACGGCAATCGGCAAAGCCATATGGCCCAACTGGCGGTCATCAGAGCTTTAAAAGAAGCCGGTCTGCGGGTTGCCGTCGGCCTGGAAATGTTCAGAAACGAGAGCCAGCCGGCTCTTGACCAATGGATTTCCAGGGAAATCGATGCAGAACGTTTTGAGAAAATATATTATGACAACTGGAATTTTCCCTGGCAGGCCTACCGCAAAATTTTTGAATATGCCAGAAATCAGCAGATCCCCATGATCGGGCTGAATGTTCCGCGCGAAATCACGCGGCAGGTATCCCGCAACGGTTTTAAATCGCTTTCGCCGCAACAAAAGGGCAAACTTTCTGAAGTCAGCTGTATCGTGGATCAGGAATACATGAATTATATCCGCAAAGCCTTTGGCAGTCACGCTCACGGCCAGCTTAATTTCATCTATTTTTGCGAAGCCCAGATGGTTTGGGACACTGCCATGGCCGTCTATACACTGGACTATTTAAAAAAGAATCCGGATTCTATAGTGGTGATTCTGTCCGGAGCCGGCCACGCGCAAAAAGGCGCCGTACCGCGGCAAATCCGGCTACGCTCAGATCTTCCCTATGCGGTCATTTTGCCGGAAATACCCGGCAGCATCGACGTGGCTACCATCAGCAATGCGGATGCGGATTACATCATGCTGGACATAGAATAAATGAGCTAAAATTAAAAATGATCTAAAATGCCTAAATTTGAGGAATTCTGGCATTTTTATGATAAATTCACCGCAGAGGCGCAGAGAGCGCAGAGTTTTTTATTAAGAAACTTTCTCTGCGCCCTCCGCGTCTCCGCGGCGAGCTAAACAAGATAGAGACAGATGATCTGCTAATTTTGAGACTGCTTATGGTTCGATCGAATATATGGAAATAGGATGTACCAAGGAGAACACATGAACTTTTGCAGCAACTGCGGCCATAAGGTAAAGTTGGAGATCCCGCCCGGTGATGATCGCCCTCGTTATTTATGCCAATCCTGCGGAATCGTTCACTACGAAAACCCCAAGGTGGTGGTCGGTTGCATACCGGAAATGGATGGAAAAATTTTACTCTGCCGTCGGGCCATTGAACCTCGCTCCGACAAATGGACCTTACCGGCAGGCTATCTGGAAAACGGTGAAACCGTTGCGCAGGGTGCGCGTCGCGAAACACTTGAAGAATCCGGGGCCCATGTTGAAATTTTAGCCCCTTATGCGCTATTTAATATCTGTTATGTTAACCAGGTCTATCTGATGTTCCGGGCGCGGATAATTGGATCCCTTGGCAAAGCCGGCAGTGAAAGTAGCGAGGTTCGATTTTTTTCGGAAAGAGACATCCCCTGGGACCAAATCGCTTTCACGGTAATAGAGGAAACGCTAAGGCACTACTTCATGGACAAACCCGCCGGTTTGTTTCCCTTCCACATAGATGATATTTTACCGGCCACAAGAGAAAATGCAGGAGAGTATTGACGGGTGATGTGTCCATTTTATACTATCAATCATTCATCACCCAAAAAGTCTAACAGGGGCATATGGCATCAGAACAAAATAAGATAAACGACATACCCAAGCTTCTTCTGTATGCATTGGTGTTCGGTTTGGCGCTTTTGATGATTTTCGCCTGCGATGAAAAAAAAGAACCGGCCCCTGACCAAGGTGCGCAGGGGACATCTGAAAGTTTTACTTTTTTCGACCTTGGTAAAAGCTCCCGGTTTTCTGATGGAGTCCGGAAAGATTTAAACCGGCAATTGGGAAACGATGCCATTGAAAAACGAAGCCTCCTCAACTTAGAAATTAACTATTACGGCTTTTTGCAAGAACATTTTCCTGCATTACAAATATTAAACATACAGTTGAATCCAACCTCCGGTGAACGCATCGAGCACAACATCGTAAAGCTCATGTATCGCTACGCCCGGAAAAAAAACCAGCCATTTGATTTTGTCGAACTGGTCTTTTCAAACTATTCCCAACTCCCGTTGCTGTTTAAAATCAACTTCAAAACCGACGAAGCCAATATTGTTGAGACACTGAAATCAAAATACGGTGACCCCCGGCAGATTGATTGGAAAGATAAAGGCGGTCAATCCATGTACTGGGATAAAAACAACGACATTCTTATCGTATCCCTTGTACCCGATCAATTTGGCAATCCCGAATATCAGATCAGAATATTTTTTGTCGAAAATATCAAAGCGCTGCTGGCAACCGAAAGCGCCGAGAAAGAAAAACAGAAAAGACAGAAGGCTAGGTCCGGCAAAACAGCCTTCTGATTTCGGATTTTGGATTGCGGATTTTGGCCCAAATTTGAATGGTTAAACTGTCGAATTGGTAATTCGTTTCATTAGATTCAATCATCATATAAATTACGAAATCTGTGAAAATCTGCGCAATCTGCGGACCAACACCTATTAATGGATCCCCAATATTGTGCTAAATTTTTGATATGGACCCAGATCAAGACAAACCGCAACTGCCGGTAACATCGGAATCATCGCCGACACCCGTAACCGATGGATCAGAGATTCAGCGCACCGCGGGATTTTTGCCCCCCAGCGATTCGATCCGCATTGATGAAAGAATCACCATCGCCCGGCAGGAAGGATTTAATCCCCTGGCGATCGAGCTGGCTATCGGATCCTACCAAACGTCTGCGGCCCACAAGCTTCTTTTGTTCGGTCTTGCCATTATCGCCGCCGCCCTGGTGGCTTTTCTCTTCCCGGTCGATCGATTTTTCAAACCCCAAACCCGGGACCTCGGGATGATGACCATCGGCGATCCCATCAGTGAAGACAACCCGGCACTCTTTGTAGAATTCAACAAGCCGTGGTTGAAAGTCTTGCTGGAAATGGACCGGTTGTATTTTCGCGAGGGAAAATTGTCCGAAGCCATCCAGGTGGCAGAAACCCATCTCGAACGGGTGCCCGAAATAAATTGGGAAAACTGGAAAAACGTTCATTACCGTTACTGGGAATTGCTGTCCGATGCCGGCCGAACCCTTTCACTCAAGGCTGCAACCAAATCCTATTTACAAACCAGTCCGGAAGATCCTTTTGCCAATTATTATTCGGCCCACGCCTTCCATGCGGCGGTGGATCCCATCCGGTCGTTCAATCGTGAGACGCGACAGGCTTACCGACAGGAAGCCGAAGCACTCGTCCAGCAGATTGACCGCGCCGCCAACGCGCTCAAGGCCCGCCAAAGGGCGGAGGAAAAAAAAGAAAAAAAGGCCTTTCTACAGGATCTTTATCAAAAGCTGCGTTTGCAACAGGCAAAGTTGTTTGTTTTGATCTGGCGACTGGGGGGCTATAAAGAAGACCGCCACCCCGACGTGGCTTACCGGGATAAAGCCCTGGACATCTTGAATCGCGATGAACTCGCCGATCTCAAGGAAGCCAAGACGCTCAAAGTATCCATCTATAACCATATCCTGGACCGCTGGCACTGGTTTGAGGGCCAACAGGTCATACAGGGCATCAAGCAAAATCGCAGATCAATGGCGAAAGAGCTCAAGATGATGCAGAAAGAGCTTAAAGACGCAGAGACCTTATGACGCAATCGGCAATAAATTCAGACAAGCCGGGAATTGCGCCGGCGGCGGAGAGCACTTCAAAATCAGGAGTCGCCGGTCTTTATGATCCCAGGTGGATCCTTGTGGCCCTGTGCTACATTGCCGCCATTGCGCTAATGGGACAGGATCCCTGGTACGGCGACAAACAATTTACATACAACCAGGGAATCTTTGTCGGAATCCTGGCATTTCTTATCGTGGCAGGATTTTGCTGGGAAAGTTATCTTCTGGGACGCCCCGCCGGTATCAATCTTATTTTGCACTTTCTGCTGATTATCCCGCTGACCTTGCTGATTGGACGAATTGCCGGTCTGCCGCCGGCACCGGAGGCTTCCTACGGATTTTTGGGCCATCTCAAGGATTACGTGACGCATCTAAAAGACGAGATGGGGTTCGGCAGTATCGTCCCGCTCTGGATACAGGATGTTTTTCGCAACCCGGGGATTTTGCTGCTTATTTTCTTTACAGCCATCGCCTTTACCCAACAAAAGAGCAGTCGCCGATTCGCGCTGATGGTGGTGGCGTTTCTGATTCCGTCAGTGCAAACCCTGTCGCATGATCCGCGACCCGCGATGTCATTCGGCATCGGTTGCCTGGCAATGATCATCGGAATCGTGCTTCAATACAGTCGATATGGATATATCGTCGGCCAGCAAAATATCCTCGATCGCCTGAACGCTGTTGATGACCGCTCAGAGCTGATATGCAGTTTGCGCATATCAAAACGCGCGGCCGAAGAGGGCTACATCACCCAGGACGGGGTCCTCGCCGTTGTTCAGCGCCAATATGGCCAAACAGCTCAATCCGACCCGCTGACCATCCGCGAAATTGCCCAGGCGATATCTCATCGTCTGGTCCGGGAACACGGTGTCCTGGAACTGCATGGCGACGAACGTGGATTTTTTCTGCTCCCCTATGCCAACATGTTCAAAATCGATTCGATCTTCGATGAAATTGCCGTGTGGATCCGAAAAATTATTTTAACGGGGCTGGTGATTGTCTGGTTGATTTCACCGATTGATTTTTTTCCTGACAGCATTCCGATTATCGGTGCCCTTGATGATGCGTTGATCGCCCTCGTCGGAGCCGGGCAGTGGCTGGACACGTTCAGGCGCAGACGGCCACCGGTACCGCAGGCGCCATGACATAGATTTGTTCAAACAGTTCGCAGGGGACTCAGAGGATTTTTTGGGGTAACGTAATATTAAGATTTCGGTTATGCAGAAAGCCCAAGTTAAGTTCTTTCAACCACGAAGAGCACGAAGGACACGAAAAGGGATTTTAAATTTATTCTATTCTACCTTCGTGATCTTCGTGTACTTCGTTGTGAGATAACTATCGGAGATATTCAACTGGAGATTTTCAGATAACCACATAAAAAAAATATCTCTGGGGGGAATCAAAATGGCACAGAACGGCGCTCAGGCAGTTATTGCAGAATTGCTGGCGCAGGCCGGCGTTACAATCAACGGCGACAAGGCCTGGGATATCCGGATACATAACGATGATTTATTCCCACGCCTGTTGAGCGGCGGTGCGCTGGCCCTGGGTGAATCCTACATGGATGGCTGGTGGGATTGCGAGGCCCTGGATCAGTTCATTGATAAGATTCTGCGGGCCAACCTCGAGCACCAAGTCCAAAATAAGTTCCGGTTGGTGGTCCATGTGCTAAAATCCAAGCTGTTCAACCTCCAAAAAGCCAGCCGCGCCTACCAGGTCGGAGAGAAACATTACGACATCGGCAATGATCTTTACCGTGCCATGCTGGATAAAAGAATGCTGTATACCTGCGGCTACTGGGCAACCGCCGACAATCTGGATGAAGCCCAGGAAGCCAAACTGGATCTGGTGTGTCGTAAAATCGATTTGGAACCGGGAATGAGTGTTCTCGATTTAGGATGCGGATATGGATCATTTGCGAAATACGCTGCGGAAAAATACGGTGCCCGGGTCACCGGCGTGAACGTATCCAAAGAACAGGTCGAACTGGGTACCGAGTTGTGCCGCGGTCTGCCGGTGGAACTCAGGCTGCAGGATTACCGTGAGGTTGACGGGCGATATGATCGCGTAATTTCCATTGGCATCATGGAGCATGTCGGCTACAAAAATTACCGTACCTACATGGAACGGGCCAGCCAATGCCTGAAAGAAGACGGCATTGCCTTTATCCACACCATCGGCAACAATATCAGCGCAACCACAAGCAATCCGTGGATAACAAAATATATTTTCCCCAACGGCATTTTACCTTCCATCGCCCAAATCGCATGCGCCATGGAAGGATTGTTTGTGATGGAAGACTGGCACAATTTCGGTCAGCATTACGATAAGACCTTAATGGCCTGGCATGCCAACCTTGAAGCTGCCTGGCCCGATCTCAAGGATAAATACGGCGAGCGTTTTCACCGCATGTTTCGCTTTTATCTGCTGAGTTGTGCAGGCGCATTTCGGGCCCGCAACATTCAACTCTGGCAAATTGTGATGACCAAGCCCGGCAGAGATTGTCCGGATTGCCGGATCAGCTGACGGTAAACATGAATGCTTGAAGCCGAAGCCATTATTGTGGGAGCAGGGCCGGCCGGTTCTGCCTGTGCCTGGGAACTGAACCGAAACGGCACTCAGACCGTTTTACTCGATAAAAAGATATTTCCGCGCCGCAAACTGTGTGCCGGTTGGATAACACCCGGTGTACTGAAAAATTTAGAAATTCAAAGGGGTGAATACCCCCACGGAATCCTGGCCTTTAAACAAATTTTTTTTCATCTTCGCGGCAGGAAGTTGCGGGTCCCGACCTGTCAGTATTCTATCCGCCGAACCGAATTTGACCACTGGCTGCTAAAAAGAGCCGGGGTTCCCCTGCACCAGCACGCCGTGCAACAGGTCAGAAAGGAAGACGGTTATTACATCATTGATGATTCCTATCGCAGCAAATACCTGGTTGGTGCCGCCGGTACCTATTGTCCGGTTTACCGCTCATTTTTCAAGGAAAACCATTTGCGATCGCAGCAGCGATTGATTGTCACCATCGAAGAAGAGTTCAAATACGACTATGATGACCCCAATTGTCACCTCTGGTTTTTTGAAAATAATTTGCCCGGATATGCCTGGTATGTTCCCAAGGCAGATGGATATCTGAATGTGGGTATCGGTGGCAAATTTCTGGTATTAAAAGACAGGGGGCAGACGATTCGACAGCACTGGGATTATTTTATTGCTAAATTGGAAGAACTTTCTATGGTAAAAGGTCATACGTATCGGCCACGCGGATACAATTATTACCTCAGACAACCGGTGCCGGCCCGGCGCTTGAACAACGCATACATCATTGGCGATGCGGCCGGTCTGGCGACTCTGGATCTTGGCGAAGGGATCGGTCCGGCGATCGAAAGCGGCATTTTGGCGGCCAAATCCATCCTGACCGAAGGTCGCTTTTCAGAGCGATCCGTAACCCGGTACAGTCTGCCCCATATCCTATTGGCCGGAATAAAAACCAGGATAACCGGCAAACCGTGTTTGATCTGAGGCGATGTCATGACAGCCATAAAAATTCACGGCTATTATCCGGGGAGTGTGGGCAAGATTACTGAAATCCATGCCGTCTATTACCATGAGCACTGGGGATTTGATGTTTCATTTGAAACCCAGGTGGGTAAAGAACTTTCGATTTTTGTCAGTGAATTTGATGAAAGCCGGGACGGCTTGTGGGCCGCCACTGCCAAAGGCAGATTTGCGGGCGCGGTTGCCATCGACGGTCATAATGCCATGGTTGAGGGAGCCCGGCTACGCTGGTTTATTGTCGCTCCCGAATTTCAAAGTGCCGGTCTGGGCAACCGGCTGATTTCCCGTGCGGTTCAATTTTGCAAAGAAAAAAAATACCCCAAAATATTTTTGTGGACTTTCGAGGGTCTGGATGCCGCCCGCCGGCTCTATGAGCGCCACAATTTCCAGTTGTGCGAAACCCACGAAATCGACCAATGGGGCCAGCGTATAAGAGAGCAAAAATTTGAGTTAATATTAACCAACTTGGCCGATTAAAGAAGGTTGAGCCCGTTGCCCGTTAGCCCGTTGAGCCCGTTGGTCCGCCGGAGGCGGATTAAAAACTAAAATCAGATATTTATCCTATTTTAACCGGCTCAACGAAACAAGGCGCTCAACCGGCCAAACTGGCCAACCTGAAATTGTTTATTTGATATTATAGAGGAACAAGAATATGCAAAAAACCAATGTAAATATCGTCCAATGGATTGAAGCGGGATTCAACTTATACAAGAATAATTTCACAACACTGGTTCTGGCTGCACTGATTGCACTGGTGTTGAGCACGATCACGATTGGCATCCTGACCGGCCCAATGATCGCCGGTTTGATCATTATAACTCTACAGCTATTACGCAATGCGGATCCCAAACCGGAAGCCGGTGTCGTTTTCAGAGGATTTCACTATTTTTTAAATACATTTCTCTTTGTCCTCATCTGGGGAATCGCCATACTGGTTGGGTCCCTGTTGGTAGGGTGGTTTCCCGTCATCGGGCAATTGCTATCCCTGTTCTTCGTCTATGCCGCCCAGGCCTTCTTGATGTTCGGCCTCTATTTGATTGTCGACAAAGAAATGGGTTTCTGGCCGGCCTCTCAAAAAAGCATCCAAACCGTCAAAACCAATTTCTGGCCTTTCTTCGGCTTAGCAGCGATTGCCAGCATCATTGGCAGTATCGGCGCTCTTGCTTTCGGTATTGGCGTCGTCCTGACTATCCCCATTCAGATCTGTATTTTGGCCGTCGCCTATCAGGAAATATTTGGCAAAGCAAAGCCGGCAACCGGACCGGACGTATCGTCTCAAGAGCCGTCTTGAATTTTGCTAAAAAGTGTATAATTTAGCTTAACCTAAAAACGATTTTTCCGGCGAAGCCGAAGGAGAACCAGATTATGAAAGAGAAACGTAATATACACCTGAAAGTCCAGGAATTATGTGATTGTTATGCGACCAACGATCCGTTGAAGGAAATGTCAGAAATCAAAGGAGACAGCGATCAAGATGAAGCCGCAGCAAAATGGCTCGCCCTGGCCGCGCTGCATGGCGTGAACGATAACGCAGAAGAGGTTACCATCAGGCGCTCGCCCGACGGAAATATCAAAGTAACCGCCAAATACCGGGAAGCCGAATTGCCATCACCGGGCGCTGAGATCGGTGAAAAGATCATTAACGCAGTGCGTGAAATCACCCATATCGAGGGCGGCAAAGGCAAATCCCCTCTGGCTTTGGGTATCCGTGAAGACAGCATCGGGCTCAAGATCAAGATGAAATCCAAAGATAAGGGGGAACGGGTTACCATTAAATTCCCTGGTTGACAGATGAATCGCTCCACCCTATTAAAAGCAGATGCAGCCATCAATCTGATCCTGGGCATTTTGTTGATAACGTTTCCCACAGGACTGGTAAAGGCATTGGGAATACCGATGTCCGATCCCCCTTTTTATGCGAACATACTGGGAGGGGTGCTTTTCGGCATCGGCCTGGCCTTGCTAATAGAATGCTACCGTAAATCCAACCGTTTTGTTGGATTGGGCCTGGGTGGTGCCATAGCCATTAATCTTTGTGGCGGATTCGTGTTGGCTGCCTGGCTGCTCTCCGACAAATTAACCCTGCCGTTGAGAGGACATATCTTTCTCTGGTTTCTGGTTCTGCTTCTGATCGGCCTGAGTCTCCTCGAAGGGCTCGCCCATGTACGTCGCGATGCAACCGAAAAAAATAGATCATGACTCAAAAAAGACGGAACGCCTCGGCGCCGGATTACACTGGTGAGCATCGATATCGAGGATATCCAGGTGCACTTGAAATAGGCAAATCTGACTTTACAAAGCCTGTAAATGTCACAGAGAAATGGCTTTTTTATCCGGAAACTTGCTGCGATCAGATGAAATGTAAGATCATCATAATTGGTATGCTCTGGGTATTTTTATTATCGGGCTGTGCCGCCATCCAAAGGGAAAAAATACCTGCTGAAGACATTGTTCCGGATCTTAAATGGCATCTGGCAAGCTATACTGAATTTGTGAAAGAAAATATGGCGGAAATTAATGCCAATTATTCTACGGAGTATACCCCTTATGAGTTTGTCGTCGATACGGATTACGGCAGCACCATGATACAGAATTTGCTTGATCCCGAGTCTGCAACAGTCATCAACACCGGGCTCATAAGTGATGCCAACCCGCATCCCTCAGCGCCATTGATGCGCATCTATCAGCACATCATCAACCATTACGATTACATTTTGGATCCCCTAAAGTGGCAATCAGTTACAGATACCATCAAGACCCAAAAAGGCGATTGTAAAAGTTTATCCCTGCTGTTGATGTCATGTTTAACAGCCGTCGGCTATGAAACCTATGCCGGCATCTCCAACGGGCACATGTGGATTAATGTAAACTACGACAACCAATGGCGGGTTCTGGAGCTGGATCTGGACCCTGAAAGAAACACCATCTACCGCATTCCCGGCTTTTACGAAAATCCGCTTTACAAGATTTACCCGGATCGATCTGAAAAACGAAAACGAATGAAGCAGCCATGAAAGCAGACAAAATCGAAATCATTCGATGGTCGGACGAGAAATTGCCGGATGAAGCAAGGTTGCGCAGCATATTGGCCGATGAAGATCTATACCCCTATGTCTGGTCCAACGGGCCCGGGGATGTCTACGCCGCCCACGGTCATTCCTATCACAAGGTCATTTATGTGGTTCGCGGCTCCATCACCTTCGGTCTTCCCGATTCGGGCGATAAGGTCACTCTGAACCAAGGCGATCGGTTGGAGTTGCCGGCAGGCATTACCCATAATGCGGTTGTCGGGCATGAGGGGGTTGCCTGCCTGGAAGCCCATCGCTAAACATGATTTCAAAACCCCATCTAAGACCTAATGGATGCGTTGCATTCCTTGGACAGATACTCACAATCAACAAGTGAACTAAAGTTTAAAGTGATCTAAAGTGACTAAAGTTGTGGAATTCTGTCTATTTAAAATATAAGATGGAGCGCAGCGACGCCTTAATTTTAGTCACTTTAGGCATTTTAGTTCACTTTAGGCACTTTTAACCACAGTTTTCAATTTGTTTAAACACAAACCGACATAGCAAAAATGCAACCTATCGAAATTTTAAAAGACCTGTATTTTATCGAACGCGGTTTTCTCAACGCCAATCATTTTGTTTACCGGTCTGAAAACCCGATCCTGATCGACACCGCCTATATTGCCGACTTTGATGAAACCGCCGGCCTGATCGCCCAGCTGGACGTCCATCTTTCAGATGTGCAGCTGATCGTCAGCACCCACTGTCATTGCGACCACATCGGGGGTAATAAGCGGATTCAGGATCAATCCGGTTGTGATATCGCATTGCATCAGATCGGTAAGTATTTTATCGATACTCGAGATGATTGGTCGACCTGGTGGAAATACTTTAACCAGGAGGCCGATTTCTTTAACTGCACCAGGGTCTTAAATAATGACGATGTTCTTTTGATCGGTCCGCATGAATTCACGGTCATTCATACACCGGGACATGCTTCGGAGGGAATTGTGCTTTATAACCGAAAGGAAAGGCTTTTGATCTCTTCCGACACGCTCTGGAAAAATGACATGGCCGTAATGAATTTGAGGATTGAAGGCAGCGCAGCGCTTTTTCAAATGCTAGAATCCCTCGAAAAGCTGGAATCTCTCGATGTTCAGATGGTTTATCCGGGTCACGGTCCTCCTTTCAGGGACATGCCCAAAGCCCTATCTAAAGCCAGAGAGCGGCTAAATTACTTTTTAAAACATCGCGACCAGCTCGGGCTCGACTTATTGAAAAAACTTATGATTTATACATTAATGATGCAAAAAACGGTACATCAGGATTCATTTTTCGAACTTCTTATGAAAACGTATTGGTTTAAAGAGACCGTCGATCTGTATTTTGACAGCCAATATGGACTGAAATATGATACGGTCATGAAGGATTTCCACAAACGCGGAATTGTAAAAGAAGAAAACGGCCAGGTATATACAGTCATAAAACCTTGAAACCGGATTGAGATCTCCACGCTCATCGAACATAATGAATTCGCTTTCCAGTCAAATTGAAGAGCTCATATTGCAGCATGACCATCGCGGAATGCTTCAGCTAAAGCATAATTTGAGGCCGGGATATTGCCGGCGTTCAGCTAAATTATTACTGGACAACAAAGGTACAGTGCTTATCGGTACCGGTTTTCCCGTCTCCGGCAGCTTTGAAAGCGACGGCCCCATCGGCGCCATTGCCCTGTATCATATTCTCACCTACATAGGTTGCCAGCCCATCTTCGTGTGTGCACCGCCAATTTCAAAAACCATGGCGCGCGGCTTTCTGACATATGAAATGCCCATCTCAGGCTGGAAGCAAAGTCGCGCATTTGTCAAAAAGGCTGTCAAGGAGTTAGATCCCGCTTTGGTTGTTTCGGTCGAACGCCCGGGGGTGGCGGCCGACGGGCGCTATTATAATATGCATCGGGATGACATAACCCACCTGGTTGCTAAATATGACCTTTTTTTCGAAAATGGCAATCGCCCGCGTATTGCCTTTGGAGATGGCGGCAATGAAATTGGTATGGGCAATTTGAAAACCCGTCTTACGAAAATGGATATTATCCCATCGGTAACCCCCTGCGATGAGCTAGTCATTTCATCTGTTTCCAACTGGGGGGTCTATGGTGTGATCGGGGTCATGAGCCAACTGTTGAACGAAGACCTTCTTAAACTCATCGATCCCGAATCCATCGCGAGCTTCCTGGTGGCCAACGGTTGTGTGGATGGGATAACCCGTCGACCGGAATCCACTGAAGACGGATTCCCCCTTCGGGTTGGAATTTCAATTATTCGTCAGATCCGCAAACTGATATCGGTTCAAAAAAACAGAAAAATAGGAGACCATGATGAGCAAAATTAAAATTGAACGCAAACCTACCAAAGAGCGACTGGAAGAACTCGGTGTCGGTGAATGGCCGATCTGGACCAAAGAATCCTCGGAATTTCCATGGTCGTATGATGAACCGGAAACCTGCTATTTTTTGGAAGGTGATGTGGTGGTAACCCCTGAGGGCCAGGATCCGGTAGAAGTCGGTAAAGGGGATCTGGTAACATTTCCCCAAGGCATGTCCTGCACCTGGAACATACGCAAAGACGTCAAAAAGCATTATCGGTTTGGATCGGATTGATTTTAGATTTTAGAATTTGGAATGCGGATTATGACTGTTGAATAAAAGATGCGAGACTGACCTGTCTGCTTTTCAATCCAAAATCCGAAATCTAAAATCCAAATTATGAACACCAACAAAAGCCTTAAAGCCAAAATTGAGAAACGATACCATTGGCACCTTCAAAACCAGGACTGATAGACACCCATGCCCACATCTGCGATCCCGCCTTTGACAAAGACAGAGCTGAAGTGCTGGAAAGGGCCCGCAAGGCCGGCGTAGCTGCGATTATTGCTGTTGGGGAAAATCTTACGGATGCACGCAAGAACCTTGAACTGGCCAAAAGGTATCCGATGCTAAAGCCTGCGGCCGGGCTTTATCCGACTGTCCTCGACTTAAACCAGGCAGGCGAGATGGCAGACTTTATCCAGCAAAACCATTCCAGCTTGGTTGCCATCGGCGAAGTTGGGCTGGATTACTGGGTGGTCAAGGAAGAGCCGCAAAAGGCGCTGCAAAGGGAAATACTAATTCGATTTATTGAAATAGCAAAGGAGCTGGATCTGCCGCTGAACATCCACTCCCGCTCCGCAGGGCGCCATGCGATTGCGCTGTTACTTGAAAACAATGCCACCCGGGTTCAAATGCATGCCTTTGACGGTAAAGCCGGTGCGGCGATGCCGGCGGTTGAAGCCGGGTACTTTTTTTCAATCCCACCGTCTGTCACCCGTTCCCGCCAGAAACAGAAACTGGTCAAACGGCTACCCCTTTCGTGCCTGCTGATCGAAACCGACAGTCCGGTTTTAGGCCCATCACCCGACGAGCGCAATGAACCGGTAAATATCCGGCAATCCGTCCAAGCCATTGCCGAAATCAAAGATATTTCTGAAGAAACTGTCATTGCCGCTGTTTGGGAAAATACGGAAAGGTTATATGGGAAGTTACTAACGGGTTGAGCCGGTTACCCGTTGAGCCCGTTGAACGGTTGTTGAGGAAGTTTGAAAGTGTGATTAAAAATAAATCACCACAGAGCTCACAGAGTCCAAAGAGTGAATAAAAAAATATGATCTTTCTCTAAAAATCTCAGTGTTCTCTGTGCTGTCTGTGGTTAAAAAAATCCAGATTTTTTATGCAAGCACGGCCCGGTACATATGCTTTGGTCATGAGATGTTCTTCTGATCAACAGGTGGAGGTCGGAAAACTCGGCCGGCTTCAGCTTCGACCCGGCTTCTATGTGTATGTCGGCAGCGCCTTCGGCCCCGGTGGACTCAAAGCCCGCATCGCCCATCACATGAAAATTACGGAAAAACCCCACTGGCACATTGATTATTTAGGTTCTATCTTGCATCTAAATGAAGCATGGTATACGTATGCTGCTGAACGAAACGAACATCAGTGGGCTGACACATTTCGCTCGTTAAGGGGCGCAACTATACCGATAAACGGTTTCGGCGCTTCAGATTGCAACTGTATCTCTCATTTGTTCGCATTCACGAATCTGCCGTCTATCTCCTCTTTTCGCCGCCGGTTGCAGACCCCATCCAGAGTCCACAAAAGTGTTTTTCCCAAATACTAGCGTGATTGCCCTGATCACAACCTACTGAGATCAATGACAGGCCGGGATACCT
>JASFIX010000012.1:0-17708 GCA_050122435.1 Desulfobacterales bacterium | reverse complement strand
AGGTGGCGATTTCCCAGTTGGGCAGGTCTGGGATTTGATTGGGCAAAAATTCGCGTTGGATTTCACGGCCCTTTTCCAGTTCAAATTCAATTTTTTTGACGTTTTCCCACTCCCGCAGCCCTTCGACCATTTTATTGAAGTTGGTCGACAGTTCGCCGATTTCATCTTCGGAAGCGACCGGTGCCATTTGAGTCAGGTCGCCTTTGGCAACTTCGGCGGATATCTGCGACAGGTTTTCGATCGGACGGGAAATCTTGCGGGCAAAGTAATATCCCAGAAAGCGGGACAGCACCAGCGCAATGATGAAAATGAGAATAATCCACTTTGCCTCCCGTTTCATCATACCGGCGAAACTTTCACTGTCGATGCCGATTTTAAGAAAATAGGTGTTGCGGTCGGCTTTTCCGGTGACATTGACGAACAATGCATGTTCTTCATCGGTGCGCGCCAGCAGTCCGGGCTTTACAAAATGTCGCTCGAGATTGCGATCCAGTTTTTCTGAAAAGGAACTTTGCGCGAGATTGAGATGAAGCACCTTATTATCGTCAAAAAATATTCGATACCATAACGAATCGCCGGCCTCTTTCGCATAAACAGCGATATCGGAAACGGCATAAAAACTGGACGAAAGACTGGTGAGCATATGGAACAGCTGATCCAATTCCAGATTAGGTTTGCCGATGGTTTTCCAAAGAAAGTCCGGTATTTGCGCCGAGTCCATCAAGGAGAACTGGTCGTTGATCAACCGACTGGTCGAACGGATAAAATGTTTGCGGGAGCCTCCCATGTAAAGCATCGACGTGATAAAGAAAACAACGATGCCGAAAATAAAAAAATAGAAGGTAATCCTCCTGGCAACCGAAGGTTTCCAGAAACGACAGTACGATTTAAAATGCTCTGCGGGCTTCATTTGGGTTTTCCTTATTAAAATTGATAAACAGCGCCTGCTGAAATGGTAAGGATACGATACTGTTTAACAAGTGGTTCGGACAAGCATGGATATATCACATCTTGCATTTTATGGTAAATGAGTTTGCCGGAATTTAAAATGAAAAAATTGTTGCAAATTGTATCATTACAAATGAGTTGACGGCGCCCAATTTAATGCATACAAAAAAATAATCGCAACCTAAGGCAACGATTCCATTCAAAAGCAGTAAACCGCTTACCTTTGATCAGGAGAGTGCCGTGGCAGCTTCTACCCGCAGCGATCGGTTTATTCCCTTCACCAAATCAGATATCATTGAAATGTGCCTGGAAGACGCACAGTTGACAGAAGTTGAAGCCAAAGAATTTAAAGATTTTTGCCGAATTTTGGAAGCACTCTTCCATTTTGAATTTCATGCCCGCTTAGAAAAACTGAAAGCCTGCTTTGGGCCGTTTAACCCGGATACGGATACTCGCAGCATATTCAACATTTCCGAATCGCAAAAAAAGAATTTACAAAAGCAGCTGGTTTCTGAACTGACGGCGGTTTTAGATGCGGCCAATTTCGAAAAAGTTACAGCCGAAGATCTGCAACAGGCCCTGGGTGAAGAATCATTGTTTCAGATCCGTTTGGAAGTGGACTTTGATGACTTTGAAGATGTGATTTTTTTTCGCCGCGGGAAAACCATCAAAGAAGAAACCTTGATTAAGTATTTTGGCCTCAGGAAGAAGAAATTTCAATTTACCAATTACGAACGGGTCGCTATCTATATCAAATTTAAAGAAAAGCCCTATTTTGACAGCCAAAAGCGCAAAAATCTCTATTTTGAACCCGGCTCAACCATCATCAAGCTTTTTCATAATGTCCCCAAGGCCGATTTGGAAATGCTCTTTCCAAACAGCAAAGTTCGGATGAAAACCATTGATAAAATTATCATCGGTGTGCCGGCAGCGGTCAGTGGGATGATTGTGCTGGTGACCAAACTCGGTGCATCCCTGCTGTTAATCGGATCTGTCTTTTCCTTCTGGCTGGGCTTTCAGGATGAAGAAGTGCAGATCAAACAGCAGCATCTTATTGCGCTGGGTGTCGGCTTGGGCACCTTGGGCGGGTTTCTGTTCCGGCAGATCAACAAATACAAGAATCGTAAAATAAAGTTTATGAAAGCCCTTTCAGATAATCTGTATTTCAAGAACCTTGACAACAACGCCGGGGTATTTTACCACCTGATTGATGCCGCTGAAGAAGAGGAGTTTAAGGAAGCAGTTCTGGCTTATTATTTTCTGCTGAACGCAAAAACGGTGCTGACCAAAAAAGAACTCGATGATCGCATCGAAAACTGGCTGGCCGAACGCTGGGACTGCAATATTGATTTTGAAATCGGAGATGCGGTCGGTAAATTACGGCGTCTGGAATTGATTGAAATTGATGCCGATCATCTTCGCTGTATCCCGCTTGCTGCCGCCAAACAAAAGCTTGATTCTATCTGGGATAATTTTTTTACATACGATCGGTTTGCCGGTTGAGCCGGTTAATAAGATAACATGACTTTAATGACAAACCGGCTCAACGGGCCAACGGGCCCAACGGGCGAACCGATGTTGTGGGAGGATTGCAATGAGCGAATATGAAAAACTCGGGGCATTTTATCTGGGCAAAGAATATGATATGGCGTCGCGTAAGCGCCAAGAGGGTCTCCTACTGTATGATTCGAAAGACCTGACGACCCATGGGGTGATCATCGGGATGACCGGAAGCGGCAAGACCGGGCTGGGTATCGCCCTATTGGAAGAGGCCTTGATCGATAATATACCGATCATCGCCATAGACCCCAAGGGCGACTTAACCAACCTGGTTCTCAATTTTCCTAAGCTGCAAGCCCAGGACCTGCGCCCGTGGGTTAACGAGCAGGACGCGCTGAATGCAGGGTTGACACCGGATCAATTTGCCGCCAAACAGGCGGATCTGTGGCGCAAAGGCCTGGGCGGCTGGGGGCAAGAACCTGCGCGCATCGCCCGTTTGAAAGATGCGGCGGACTTTGCCGTTTATACGCCGGGCAGCAGCGCCGGGTTGCCGGTTAGCGTTTTGCGGAGTTTCGCACCACCGCCGCCCCATGTCGGCCAGGATATGGATCTGCTGCGCGAACGCATCCAGACCACTGCCACCAGCCTTCTGGCCTTGCTGGGCATGGAAGCCGATCCCATCACCAGCCGAGAGCATATCCTCATTTCGAACATTCTTGAGTCCATCTGGGCCCAGGGCCGTGCCCTGGACCTTGCCGGATTGATCCGTGCCATTCAAGCCCCCCCCTTTGAGCGTATCGGCGTCATGGATCTAGATGCGTTTTATCCGGCCAAGGAGCGGTTTCAATTGGCCATGCGGCTGAACAATCTTCTGGCGGCCCCCGGTTTTGAGGCCTGGCTGGAAGGCGACCCCCTGAACATCAACCGCATGCTTTTTACGGACAGCGGTAAACCCAGAGCCTCGATTTTCACCATCAGCCACCTTTCAGACGCCGAGCGCATGTTTTTTGTTTCCATGCTGTTAAACGAAATCTTAGCCTGGATGCGAACCCAGGCCGGCACCACCAGCTTACGGGCGATATTGTATATGGACGAAATTTTTGGCTATTTCCCGCCGGTTAAAAACCCGCCGTCAAAGGCGCCCCTGTTAACCCTGCTGAAACAAGCACGGGCTTTCGGTCTCGGGGTGGTGCTTTCCACCCAAAACCCGGTTGATCTGGATTACAAAGGGCTGTCCAATACGGGATCGTGGTTTATCGGTCGATTGCAGACCGATCGTGACAAGGAACGGGTGCTGGCCGGGCTGGAAGGGGCCGCGGCCGGCTCCGGATTTGACCGCGGCCGAATGGAAGAAGTCCTGGCCGGTTTGGGAAAGCGCGTATTTCTTTTAAATAATGTCCACGAAAATGTGCCGGTCACCTTTGAAACCCGCTGGGTACTTTCGTATCTGCGCGGTCCGCTGACCCGTGAGCAAATTAAAATATTAATGGCACATAAAAAATCCGCTGCAGCGTCGGCGTCGGCGGCTTCCCCGCAACCGGCGGCTGCACCGGCAACCGCTGTTGCAGATTCTCCGGCATCTTCAGCTGCCAGCGAACCACCGGTCGTCGCACCGGGAATCAATGTCTTGTATCTGGCCGCCTCCGGCGCCGGTCAGGGCCTGATGTATTATCCGTCGGTGGCCGGCTGGCTGGATGTCTATTATTCCAGCGCCAGGTACAAAGTTGATGCCAATCGGAAAATGGCTTTTGCGGCCGTTCTGGAAGACGGACCCGTAGCGGCGGACTGGGACCAGGCTGAAGAAATCGCTCTGAGTTCCGATGACCTTAAAACTTCACCGTTGTCCGGTGCTACTTTTGCCGAGCTGCCGTCGGCGGCGGAAAAGGTCAAATCTTACAAAAAGTGGAACAAGGATCTGTTACGCTGGGTTCGGCAAAATCGCCCCTTGAGCCTCTATCGTTCAAAACGGTTTAAACTGACCAGCGGGCCCGAAGAATCCAGGAGCGAGTTTTTATCACGGGTGACGCAGGCTGCCCGGGAAAAGCGCGATCTGGAAGTTGAAAAGCTGCGGCGTAAATACAGTTCCAAATATAATACACTGCAGCGCCGCCTGATGCGGGCTGAACAGACGCTGCAGCGGGAACAGGAGCAGGCCAAATCGAAAAAGATGGAAACCATGGTTTCTTTTGGCACTGCCATCCTGGGCGCATTTTTAGGCCGCAAGGCGGTCAGCGCCCGCTCGGCCGGACGATTCGGAACCGCAGTCAAATCTGCCGGTCGAATGCGCAAAGAAAGCATGGATGTTGCCCGGGCCCAGGAGATGGCCGCAGCGGTTAAACATGAAATCAGCGAGCTCGATGAGCGCCTGCAGAATGACATCGACAGTCTCGATGCCACCTTCGATCCGGCGGGTGAAGAACTGGAAGAGGTTACCATCAAACCGCAAAGCACCAACATTACGCTGGAAGCCTTCGGACTGACCTGGATGCCGTATCGCAAAGATACCGGCGGACGGCTATCACCGGATTGGCAATAACAAAAGATAAGTGACGAAAGTTATAGCTCACCGCAGAGACGCAGAGTCCGCAGAGGTTTTTTATAAAGAAATTTTTTCTCAGCGCGCTTTGCGTCTCTGCGGTGAAACATTGAAAAATGATCGTTCGACCCAGTCGACAGACCCTGAGGTCCTCGAAGGGAGGCTCTCGACGGGCAGGATTCCTTAACTTTAGTCACTTTTTTCCCCTTAAACCTTTCTTGCAAAATTTCCCCGCGAACGATATGGCTTAGCATCTTTCTTTTAACCACGGCGACGTTTAATTTTATAACGAGGAAAAATGCATTCTCGGTTTTCCGATCATAAAGACAATAAACCCTACCGGAGGGTCCTGCGAGTCAGTTTGCCGCTGGTGCTCAGTATGTCTTCAACCATGATCATGGAGTTTACCGACCGGGTTTTTCTGGCAAATTATTCACTGGATGCCATTGCCGCTGCGCTGCCGGCAGGCATCACCTCATTTTTGTTTATTTCGTTTTTCCTGGGCACTTCCCAATATCTAAATGTCTTTGTGGCCCAATATACTGGATCCGGCCAGCCGCAGCGGGTGGGTGCGGCCCTGTGGCAGGGTATTTATTTCTCCCTTCTTTCAGGAGTGACGTTGGCCGGTCTGAGTTTTTTTGCTGAACCGCTCTTTCGGCTCAGCGGACATCCGATCGAGGTGCAGATTTTGGAGGTGGTTTATTTCAAAGTCCTTTGCCTGGGCTCGGGAATCCTGATTGTGGGAACCGCGCTGTCCTGCTTTTTTAGCGGGCGGGGCCATACGCGACTCGTGATGATCATTACGATGATCGGAACCCTTTTTAATATTCCTCTGGATTATGCGCTGATCAATGGCATCTGGATTTTCCCGGAATGGGGGATCTTTGGAGCCGCGATTGCCACCGTTATGTCCTGGTCGCTGGCCACGCTCATTTTTACGCTTCTGGTTTTTACCAGGGAAAATGACCGCACCTTTAAAGTGCTGACCCATCGTGCGCTCGAAAGCGATCTTTTCGGTCGTCTCTTGCGATATGGCTTGCCCAGTGCCATTCAGTTTAGTCTGGATATTTTCGCATTTACCTTCTTTATTTTTATGGTGGGACGTATCGGCAAGATCGAGTTGGCGGCCACCAATATCGTGTTTTCAATCAATTCATTGGCCTTCATGCCGATGATGGGGTTTTCTCTGGGCACCAGTACGCTGGTGGGACAGGCTCTGGGCCGCAACCGAGTCGCTGAAGCGATTGCTGCCACGAAAGCAACGATACATATTGTCCTAGGCTATATTTTTATATTGCTGATTCTTTTTTTATTTCTTCCCCAACCCCTGCTCGAACTTTTCCGACCGCGTCACATGGCGCTGGAAAATTTTGCTCCCATCATTTCAATCGGAATCATACTTTTACGGTTTGTGGCAGCTTATATTTTTTTCGATGCCCTGTACATGGTCTGTATCGGCGTGCTCAAAGGTGCCGGAGATACCCGCTTTATCATGTTAAGTATCGGTGGGCTTTCATTGGCCATCATGATTCTGCCGGTCTACATCGGCGTGGAAATGTTTGGTGCCGGGCTATATTATGCCTGGAGCTGTGCCACCGGGTTTGTTTTCTTTTTATTTGCCACATCTTATTGGCGTTATCGTCAGGGTCGCTGGAAAGATGTGCGGGTGATCGAACTTGCTCCAGAAATTTAATCTCACGAAATGTTTTCGGGAAACAGGTAATATTCATCTACCGTACTTTTTCTTTTGACAGCAAAATTTCTTTTTCTTAGAATATTCGGCGAATGATCCGACCTTAAATTTTATATTGACTGAAATGGAGGACGGCAAATGAAAACACTTCGGTTGATTGGTATTATTATGACGTCTCTTTTCTGTCTATTTTTTTTGTTGGATACTCACGCGGCTGTGCACGCCCAGCAAACTGCACCTCAGTCCGATGACAATTTTAAATTTCAGTGGGCTTTCGGCGCCCTAAAAAAAGCCAACGGATCCAAATTTGAGGCGGTGACGCGTGATACGGTTCTAAAAACCGGCGATCAAATCAAATTTTTTTTAAACGTCAACCAGGACTGTTTTGTTTATCTGATCTACCGCAGCTCACAGGGCGAACTCAGCGTATTGTTTCCCAGACGGTTCGAATTGCTGAGCACTGAATACACCGCGGCGGGCAATCACTATATTCCCACAGATGATCAATGGTTCGAACTGGATGAACACACCGGAGAAGAACGGTTCTATTTACTTGCTTCTGTAAAGCGCCTGACGGATCTGGAGGCGCTTGTCAACGACTATGAAAGTGCCGATAAAGCTAAAAAACCACCGCTGGCAAAAGAAATCCTGGTCGAAATTCGTAAACTCAGAAAACAACACTTGAAATTTAAAACCTATGCCGAGCGGCCGGTGAACATTATCGGAAACTTGCGAGGTACTGAAAAGTCCGAGCCGGCCGGGGCTCGCGACATTGCCAAATTTGCCGTAGAGATTTCAGCCGATACATTTTATAGCAGGACTTTTACGATTGACCACCAGTAAAATACGAAGTATACGCTTTTCGATCGTATTAATCCTATCCGCCTTTTTTGCGGCCCACCTGTGTTTTTGGCTTTTGCCGAATGTCTTTGATATTTGGAATTCCCAGACCATCGATCAACTTTTTACTTTTCGATCGCGATATGAAAATCTTCGTCCGGATTACGACCCCACGGTTGTTCATCTGGATTTTAACAACACCAGTATTGAGCGGCTAAAGAATCTTTATCTAAATCGGCTTCATTTTGCACAGCTGGTTCGCAATCTGGAGTCCATGCAGGTCGCTGCCCAGGTTTACGATTTCATTTTTGCTGCCAAATTAAATGCCCAAGATGACCATGAACTGATTCAAGCCGTCAAAGCAGCCGGTAATGCCTATTTTGGCCTAGCCCTGGAATTGCGAAAGCCCGGCGAGGCGGGAATCCGCAGAAAGGTTGCTTCAAAAGGCAGAAGTTATGTGCTGCAGACCCATTGGAATATTAGCGTCGATGCAGCCGATGGTAGACTTTATGTGGGAGAAAACCCCCTGACCACTTATGCCGAGCTGGCCAATGCGTCCCGTGCGCTGGGGTCGCTGAGTGTTAAATTTGACCCCGATGGTGTTCTGCGACGCGTGCCACTGCTGGTACGTTTTGAAAATGCGTTTTATCCGCTTTTGCCGCTGCGCGTCATTTGTGACTATCTTCAGGTGCCGCCGGAAAAAATCGTGCTCGCAGCGGGGCGGCATATTATCCTGCATGACGCGATCCGGCCCGGATCGCCTGGCTCCAATCCTCACGATATCAAGATCCCCATTGATCGCCATGGCAATATGATTGTCAACTATATTGGTCCCTGGGAACGTATGGACCACTATAATTTTGCCGACATTTTACGCGCCTCCGATGATCGTGATGAACTGGAAATCTGGGCCGAAGAACTAAACGGTAAGATTGTCGTTATTTCGGATGTGTCCACCGGTTCAACGGATGTCGGGCCGGTGCCCACCGATGCCAATTATCCCCTGAGTGGAGTGCATGCCAATGTGATTCACAATATTCTGACGGAATCCTTTCTCAGAGAGCTGACCGAGTGGGAAATGCTTCTTATCGAAATATTGCTGTTGGCCGCGATCTTTTTGCTTTCGATTCGTTTTTCTTCCCTGACCTTTTCATTGGGCACTGCTTTTCTTGCAGCAGCTTATATTGGTGTTGCGATGTTGAGTTTTTTATACGCTCAGGTCATCTTTAATCTTGTTCGTCCGCTGTTGATTATTGGTTTTGCCATGGTTGCCATTGTGGTTTACCGCTATATTTTGGAAGAAAAGGCCAAGATGGAGAGTTTACGCCAGCGAGATTTCATTCGCGACACCTTTGGCCGCTATCTCAGCAGCGAGGTGGTTGAAGAATTGCTGGGTTCACCCGAAGGGTTGGAAATGAGCGGTGAAAACCGCGAGGTTACCTTTTTGGTTTCAGATCTGAGGGGATTTACAGCCATCACATCCCGACTTTCCCCCCATGAAGTTATCGAAATAATGAACCGGTATTTCGAACATATGGTCGAAATCATTGCCCGCTATCGGGGGACGGTGAATGAGTTTATGGGTGATGGCATCTTGGCATTTTTCGGTGCGCCTCTGTATGCTGATGACGATCCAGAACGGGCGGTGGCCTGCGCCATAGAGATGCAAAATGAGATGGTTGCGGTGAATACCGAGCAGCGGCACCTCAAGCTTCCCGAGCTGGCAATGGGGATCGGCATTAATACCGGTGAGGTGGTGGTCGGCAATATCGGCTCCGAGCATCGCGCCTCCTATGGCGCCGTTGGGACACCGATTAATGCGGCCTATCGTATCGAGTCTTTCACCGTCGGCGGCCAGATTCTAATCAGTCCCGGCACTTACGAAAAAGTGCAATCGCGGGTCAGCATCATCGGGACCAAGGAAGTCAAATTCAAGGGACTTGATCAGCCTGTATGCCTTTACGATGTTGGCGGTATCGGTGACCCCTATCAGGTTTTTTTGCCCGAAAAAGAGGCGGTTTCGCTGACCCGCCTGAATTCGCCGCTGCCGATTGAATGCTTTCTCGTTGAAGGCAAAACGGTGTCCGAAACAGCGATTGACGGTCGCATTACCCACCTTGCAGGAAATGAGGCCGCTGTGATTTTAGATGAACAGCTATCGGACTATACGAACCTTAGAATTGTACTGGCATCTTCTGAAGCCCGCGGGCTATCAGAATTATACGCCAAAGTTTTGCCCCAGGATAAAGCGGAGGATTCCGCTTCAGAACACCGCGCCCAACTGCAATTTACTTCTATACCTCAAGACACCAAAGAATTTTTGGACCAAAGACAATCGGAGGGTTGATTGATTTCAGGCGGAAAGCCTCAATTCCGGTAAGGCGATTGTGTGAAGCAATTTCTTATACCGCCCTGTAGAGGTTATTCATATATTCTATGGCAAACTCCCTGGCCATGCTTCTATCCGGCATGGTGCCCAGCATGGCATACATGGCTGCCTGTTGCGACAGATCTTGTGAGTCAGCGGGCGGGACCTCAGGGATAATGCGACGCAAGTCATCCAGAAATTTATCCGCGACCGACAGATGCACAGGAGATACCGTCATGTGAAGGCTGGGCGGCAGTTGCTGGGCTTCCATGTGCCAACCGTACTCGGCCATGCGGGTCGCCAGCTCGTAGATATTTATCTCGTCGCTGCCAAAAGCAAAGACGGTCGCATCCGGATCTCCCAATACACATAGTTGCGGTATGGCCTTGATCCCTTCGATGAGTTTTTCAGTGGCCGCTTTGGCTTTTTCTGCCAGGGCCATGAAACCTTCTTCACCAAGGTAATGCATGACCGCCCATGCGGCCGCCATCGTGCCGCCGGAACGGGCGCCGGCCAAACAGGGGGTTGCGTAGACTCCCCCTGACCACTCTGCGTAAGCAAAGATTTGAAATTTTCGGAAATCCCGGTTGCGGTACATAACGGTGGAAACCCCTTTGGGCGCATAAGCGTATTTATGGATGTCGGCCGATATGGATGTCACTCCCGGTACGCTCAAATCATAAGACGGAATTTTATATCCCAGCCGTTTTAGAAACGGCAGCATCAATCCTCCCAGGCAGGCGTCCACGTGCAGCCAGAGGTTTTTCTTTTCGGCAAGTGCACCAATCTCTTCTATCGGGTCTACCATGCCGTGCGGATAGGTAACTGCGGTGCCGCCTAAAATGATGGTGTTTTCCGTAATCGCGTTTTTTATGGCAGCCACATCGGCCCGCAGGTCATCTTTAACCGGTGTCATGTTTATTTTAAGGCCCAGATAGTGGGCGGCCTTATTCCAGGCCGGATGCGCAGTTACCGGCACCACCATTTCAGGTGCCTTAATCTGAGGATAGGTGTGTCTAGCCCAATCGCGGGCTGCTTTCAAGGCCATAAAAATACTTTCGGTACCGCCGCTGGTGAAGTTGCCAACGGCTTCATCGTCGCCGCCACTCAGAGAGATGACGTTTGAAACCACTTCGGTTTCCATTTTTACCAGACTCGGAAAGGCAGTTGGATTCAAGGCGTTTTCAATTAAAAAAAGAGCGCTGGCCTCTTTCACCAGCGCTTCTACTTCCGGACCGGCTTCGTAAATCAGGCCGAATAGCTGGCCGTCATGCCATTTGACATCGTCGGATTTAAGTGACTTCAGCGTCTTTAATACTTCTTTTCTGGACATACCCTTTTTCGGCAGCGATATCTGTCCCATTCTCCGTCCTCCATTTTGTATTTAAATAGCCACAGACAAACACAGACACACACTAACCTTTTGGCCGAAAGACCGTTCAATAGAATCACAGGGAGAAAGGCTCTTGTCTGTGTTTGTCCGTGTGGGTCCGTGGCTAATTCTAAAATTTAGGCGGCCCCCAGAATTTAAGCACGCGAATCAGCGTCAGTCCCACGGTCATCACGCCCAGAAAGACGAGCGAAGTGGTCCCGACCCCCCAGTTCCACCAGACCGGGGCATTCACCAGTAGTAAACAACCACCGATGGGAACGATGGAAAGGACATTCATCACCGCGATTTCGATGGCCACCGGGGTCTTAAAATCCGGGTCGGTAATCCTTAAAAGTAAAAGTCCGCAGGAAACGGTTCCGGTTACCGCCCCGTAGACGGCGGCTGTTCTCTCCAGATTATGGTCCCATAGGCGCTTTCCAAGATAAACAACCACCACTGTGGTCAAAACACCGTTGAGGATTGAAATCAGGAAGATGGGAAGCGCAAATTTCCATACAACCAGAACCTGAATGGCCATCACTGTGGCCACGATCAGAAAATCGATGGACCATCCGGTAATTCTGCGCTGTATGCCGGCGTCAATTAAATGCCCGGCACCCAATTTTTGGATCAGCAACCTGGTGCAGATTGCAAAAACAAGCCCGAACACGAAGAAAAACCCCCACATAATCTTGGCGGCATCCAGTGGCAGCAGCAACCCCACATATTTAACAAATCCGTAAGTCAGGAGATAAACCAGCCCGACTAAAGCTGCCTGAAATGCCATCGAATCGACATTGCCTGTATGCAGGGTCAGCTTGCCGGCCGTTTCAGTCTGTTTATCTCCGGGAATGATTCCAGTGAGAAAGTCCCGGGGCAACGCTTTCTCTCCATAAGTGGACAGCCCTTTTCTGATTCCCCAGTTGACCAGCGGAACGCCGACAAAAAAAGCAAACAGATAACCAATGGCAGCAAAAGTCAACCCGATGGTGGCTGCCTGCTCAAAGCCGAAGCCCTCCCAGACTTTACCGACCGACAGCGCCTGGCCGGGACCTTCCTCAAATCCCAGCGGCGCCAGAAACCCAAAGGTCGGAAAAAGCTCTGCCCCCAGGATCCCGAAAAGTATCACCAGCAGGCCGCCCACAGCCGCCTGGAGGCCAAAACACGACCCCTGAACCAGCGCCATCCAGGCCGGCCCCCTGATAAACGCTTTACTGCGGGGTGACTTGTTTTTGTGATCGTTACTGTGGGTCAGTCCGACCGAAATAAAGGAGATATTGAAAAAATGATAGGCAAACATTTCCAGATCGGAAACGGTAATTTTGATCACCTTGAGATTAACTAAGATCAGGCCGATGAGTCCGCCGATGAGGCAACTCGGAAAGAGAAATCTCTGAAAAAAGGAAATTTTGGCTCTCAGAAGCACACCGATAAGCAGCATGCTTGCCATCCAGCCGAAAACCAGCATAGATTCGAAAGGAAACGGAGCTGTCATTTCTACCCTTTCTTTTGCTTTTATTGGGAAGTTTGTAAAACAGCAGCAATGACGGACAGGTCAGAATAAGGAAAAGACCTAACCCTGTCAAATCAATAATGATCACATATTAAAAGGTCCATTTTTTTAAATCGATCAAAGCAGGATCTTATCGATTGACATTTAGATCTTAATAAAACATAAAAAGTGGGAATGGCTTCCCGCCACGATTAGTATGTGCTGACTCAACCGGTTCAACCTGATAACTATGTTCGCCTATATTACGCGACGGTTTTTGCTGCTGATATTGGTGCTGTTCGGGGTATCGGTGCTGCTTTTCGGCATCTTTATGACCTTCAGCCCGGAACGCAGAGCCGCTGCCTACGTCACCTCTCCCCAGCAGGCCAAAGACATTCCCCGAATCATCGAACAGTTCGGTCTGGACGATCCCTTTTACATCCAATATTTCCGATGGGTGAAAGAAATATCCCAGGGCAACCTGGGCTGGTCCCTTGTGGCTTCGCGTCCGGTGGGCGAAGCCTTCTGGAATTATTTCCCAATCACGCTGGAGATGAATCTGTTTGCAGCCCCCATTGTTATAATTTTTGGCATCTGGCTGGGGACCTTATCCGGTATCCATCGCAATACCTGGATCGACCACTCCACGCGAATTCTGGCGATTGTGGGTTGGTCGTTGCCCACCTTTTTCTTTGCACTGGTTATGCTGATGGTCTTTTACGGCTACTTTCAAATTTTTTCACCGGGCGTAATCAGCGACCATTTATCCATGCTAATCATGGACAATCCGCAAGCGTTTACGCGTTACACCGGTTTATACACGCTTGATGGCATCCTCAACCGGCGCTGGGATGTTACCCTGGATGCGCTGTCCCACCTGGTTCTACCGGTTCTTACCTATGTCATCGTTGTTGTGGCGCTGAACATGCGGGTAATGCGTTCGGGCCTGATCGAAGAGTTGTCCAAGGATTACGTGATAACCGCCAGAGCCAAAGGCGCCGATAACAAAACCGTTTATATCAAGCACGCCCGGCGCAATGCATTGTTACCGGTGATTACGGTGGCCGGTCAGATGGTGGCACTATCCATGGAGGGCAGCATTGCCGTGGAAGTCGTCTTTAATCGCCACGGCATCGGCTGGTGGCTGGCCGAATCATCTATTCAACTCGATACGCCGGTGCTGCTCTGTATTTGCCTTTTTATGGCAGTGGTATTCGTCATCACCAATCTGACGCTGGATATTATGTATGCGTATATAGATCCGAGAATACGGTTGAATTAGTTCGATTCGTTAAATTGGTTCTATTGGTTATGTTTCTGAGTACGCTTCATAAACAAATCTAACCAATCAAACCAATTAAACCAATGAAACGGTTTTACATATGACCCCTCAACATCCCAGACTGCGTGAGTTTAAATTTACCCTGCACCGGATTTTCCGGAACCCGGCGGCCATTATCGGGTTTTCTCTGGTTTTGTTTTTTGCGGCTGTGGCGGTTTTTGCGCCGCAAATCGCGCCGCCGAAATACGACCACAATCCCTATCTGATGCCCCACAAGGGGTTTTCACCCACGCCCAAACCGCCCAGCGAAACCCATATTTTCGGCACCGCATCCGGACAGTACGATATCTTTTACGGTGTGGTCTGGGGCACGCGAACCGCCTTTAAAATCGGATTGTTTGTGGTTGGCATCGCAGCGTTGATCGGGGTCACCCTGGGAGCGATATCCGGCTATTATGGCGGAATTGTCGATGAGGTGCTGATGCGCCTGGTGGATATCATATGGGCCATCCCCACTCTGGTCTTGGCCATGACCATTGTGGTGGCTTTCGGCCGGGGTCTCGACAAAATCATGATTGCCCTGGCGCTGGTGGGCTGGCGCTGGTACGTGCGGGTGATTCGTTCTGAAATTCTGACGTTGCGTGATCAGGATTTTGTTCAGGCCGCCAAAATTATGGGCGTGTCTGACATTAAGATAATTTTGCGCCATATCATACCCAATGCGATTTATCCGGTATTGATCCTGGCCACCATGGACATGGGCTCCATGGTGATCACCGCCTCGTTTATGAGCTTTGTGGGGCTGGGGGCGCCCAAGGGATTTGCCGATTGGGGCCAGATGGTGGCCCTGGCAAGAAATTATATTGTCGGCCCGCCGGACGATCCGCTCAAGTTCTGGTATACGATTGTCTTTCCCGGGGGCTGTATCGTCCTGTTTGTTCTGGGGTGGAATCTGATCGGAGACGCCCTGCGCGACGCCTTCGACCCGAAGCTCAGAAGAAGATAAAAGGATTGCGGATTTCAGATTTCGGAATGCGGATTTTGGAATATATGATTGATTTTTTTTGACATGATCTACAGGATTTCCAGGATTATTAATTTTTTTATTCGCCGGAGGCGATTGAAATTTTTGGCTTTCATCTGGAAAGCCAAAAAATATCCAGTAAATCCTGTTAATCCTGTCTAAAGAATAGAAAATAAAATGACGAAATTGATGGAAACAGTCGACCTGGTGACCAACTTCTACACCTACGAAGGGGTGGTCAAGGCTTTAAACGAAGTAAGCCTGGTGGTCGATCACGGCTCCACCTTCGGGCTGGTAGGCGAATCCGGTTGCGGCAAAAGCGTAACGGTTCGTTCCATTATGCGAATTGTGCCGGAACCGGGAAGCATCGAAGGCGGAAAAGTGATTGTTTATCTGGACGAAGAGAAAAAAGCAGCCGGCATCGACCTTCTTCAGCAATCAGAGGCTTACATGCAGCGCCTGCGCGGAGAGCGCATTTCTATGATCTTTCAGGAGCCCAATGCAGCTCTGAATCCGACGATGAGTGTCGGTGATCAGATCGCTGAAAGCTTTTTGTTTCATCAGAAAAAGCAGATGTACAACAAAGTTTTAAAGGATCTCGAATCGCCGGACTGTAGCAGGGCTTTTCCGCTCAAACAGGTACAGCAGGCCATCTATCGGATGGCTGCCCGAAGTCCGGATGCCCTGATACTCCGTTTTTTAAACCGGATTCCGCTTTTGGGCTTATGGCAGCGGCGGCTGAAACATGAGGCCAGAGCCCGCGCGGTTGAAATTATCGCCAAGCTTGGGATTCCCAACCCGGAAGACATCATCGAACAGTATCCGCATAATTTATCCGGTGGTATGAAGCAGCGCATCGTCATTGCCATTGCGCTGGCCTGCAGTCCCGTCTTGCTCATTGCCGATGAAGCCACCTCGAATCTGGACGTAACGATCCAGGCCCAGATTCTGGAGCTGCTTCGCCGGCTGAAACAGGAAGAGATTTCTTCGGTTCTATTGATTACCCATGATCTGGGTGTTGTCGCTGAAACCTGTGACCGTGTGGGTGTTATGTATGCCGGGAATCTGTGTGAAGTCGCCGATGTTAGAGATTTATTCCAAAAACCGTTGCATCCTTATACCCAGGCCTTGCTGGCCGCCGTACCCAAATTTTCAATGGAAGATGAGTTAAAAAGTATTGAAGGCAACGTACCCAATCTGGTGACACCGCCCAGCGGCTGCCGCTTTCACCCCCGCTGCCCGCATGCCATGGCGGTTTGCCAGGCGGCATTTCCCGAAATGACCGAAATGGGGAAAAATCATCTGGTGGCCTGCTACTGGGCTGCCGCGCAGAGGGAGTTATGAATTTTGCCACGGACACACACGGACACACACAGAATCTTGTTGAGAAGAATTTAACCTGTCTGTGTACGTCTGTGTGGGTCTGTGGCTAATTAAAGAATAACAATGGACAAGATACTCGAGCTGAAAAATCTGAAAAAGCATTACCCCATTTTAGGGGGTGTGCTGCGCCGGGAAATCGGCACCGTCAAGGCCCTTGATGGAATCGACCTGGATATCTATCGCGGGGAATGTCTCGGGGTGGTCGGAGAATCGGGCTGCGGCAAGACCACTGCCGGAAAAGCAATCATCCGCCTGTTCAAGCCGACTGGCGGGCATGTTTATTATTACCACAAAGACGCCGAATCTAAAGTGCCAGCGGATCTTGCCCGCGAAAAAAAGTCCCGCATTAAAAAGCTCGGCCTGCGCGGCAGGTTGCAGATGGTTTTTCAGGACCCCACTACCTCGCTGGATCCCCGCATGCTGATCAAACATATTGTTGCCGAACCCATCAAAACCCAGAAACGGATGAGCGGCCGGGATCTGGAAGAGCGGGTTCTGGAATTGCTTAATCGAGTGGGTTTAACCCGGGATCATCTGCTGCGCTATCCTCATGAATTTTCCGGCGGGCAGCGGCAGCGGATTGCGATTGCCCGGGCGATTGCCACCGATCCTGAGTTTATCGTGCTGGATGAACCGACCTCTGCTCTGGACGTATCGGTTCAATCCCAGATTCTCAACCTGTTAAAGTTTCTGCAGCAAACGCTTCATTTAACCTATATGTTCGTCACCCACCACCTGCTGGTGGTAAAATACATCAGCGATCGGGTGGCGGTGATGTATCTTGGAAAAATTGTAGAACTTGCCGACACAGGGGTTATCTTTTCAAAACCGGTACATCCCTATACCCATGCGCTGATGTCCGCGATCCCGATTCCAGATGTTGCGCATCAGCAGCAGCGCATCGTTCTGAGCGGCGATGTACCCAGCCCCGCCAATCCACCGGCGGGCTGCCGATTCCACACCCGCTGCCCCTTTGCTGTTGATCGTTGTCTGATCGAAGAACCGCTGCTTGAAGCCATGGAAACGGGCCATCTGGTTGCTTGCCATCGCAAACATGAAATGGAAAAGCGAGTGGCCGAAAGATTCGGCTAAAATCATAAACCTTTCTTTAATTTTTTTCCGATTGCGCTCGCCGATAAAGCCAACAGTCGAATCCACAGTTTTATGGTCCAGGCGGTGGCGGCTGGAATCTAAACTCTATCATGCGACTGCAAAATCAGAAAAAGGGCTCTATTCGGCGTTTGTTTCCTTGACTTTTTTTGAGATTTAC
>JASFIX010000011.1:0-18036 GCA_050122435.1 Desulfobacterales bacterium | reverse complement strand
CCGCAAAGCCCTACCAAATTTAATTTTGCTGGACATCATGATGCCGGAAATCGACGGTTACGAAGTCTGCCGCCAGTTAAAAGCCGATCCAGCCACCGCAGAAATCCCGGTTATTTTTCTGTCGGCCCTAACCGACACCAAAGACAAGGTGCAGGGGTTGGACCTGGGAGCAGTGGATTATATTACCAAACCGTTTCAGCCCGATGAGGTCATCGCCCGGGTCAACACCCATCTGACCGTTTACCGGCTCAAAAAAGCCCTGGATCAAAAAAACAAAGAGCTGCAGGAAGCCAATGAATTATTAGAGGAACGCGTCAGAAAACGCACGGCCCAGTTACAGGAGTTAAACACCGCCTATCAACGTTTTGTCCCCCGGGAGTTTTTAAACCTTCTGGCCAAAGAAAGCATATTAGACGTCATCCTGGGGGACCAGACGGCCCAGCAGATGACCGTACTGTTTTCCGATATTCGCGGCTGGACCACCCTCTCCGAGGAGATGACCGCCCAGGAAAGCTTTAATTTCATCAATGCATTTTTAAACCGGGTTAGCCCGGTGATCAATGCCCACCGCGGGTTTATCGACAATTTTCAGGGGGATGGGATGATGGCCCTTTTCCCGGAATCAGCCGATGACGCAGTCCAGGCAGCAATCGCCATGCATGCAGCTGTTTCAGAGTACAATAAAGATCGCAAGAAAAAAGGATTTCAGCCCATCGGCATCGGTGTGGGATTGCACATCGGTGATCTGATGCTCGGTATCATCGGCCACGAAGAGCGCATGCAGGGCACGGTGGTGGCTGATGCCGTTAACCTCGCATCCCGACTCGAAGGCTTAACCCGCATTTATGGTTCCACGATCAGCATCAGCGAGCCCACCCTGTCTCAATTAAAAGATCCGGACAAATACAAGCATCGTTTCGTTGACAAGGTTCAAGTCAAGGGGAAAAAAGATCCGGTTTCGGTGCATGAAGTCTTTGACAGCGATCCGCCGCCGGTCATTGAATTAAAAGAACAAACCAAAGATGACTTTGAACAGGGCCTGTGTCTTTATTATGACCGCAAATTTTCCGAAGCCAGTGTCAAGTTTAACCAGGTGCTGGAAAAACACCCGGAGGACCGCGCCGCCCGTATCTATCTCAAACGCTCCGCCAACTATATGGTCAACGGAGTCCCGGATGACTGGACCGGGGTTGAAGTGCTCACTCAAAAATAATTAGAAGCTATCTCAAAAATGCATTTAAGGTACTTTGGTTGAGCCCGTTGCCCGTTAGCGCCTTGTCTTGTTTGCCGGTTTAACAAAATAGAATTCGACCGTATTCCTTTTTTAACGGGCACAACGAAACAACGCGCTCAACCGGCAACCGGCAAACCTGATTTAGGAAAAACACAATGAAGCTTAAATATAAATTGTTGCTGCTTTATGTGGGTGCTGCTTTGTTTATTATGCTGGTGATCGGCAGCTTTCTCTCATCGGCCTTAAAAGATCTCACCATGGACAGGATCGCAGAAAATTACCGGCAACAGCTGCAACACATCGATTTTGGGCTGACCCGTTTGATCAAAAACATGGAGCATGATCTAAACGGAATTGCTAAAGATAAATTTGTGCGCTCCCGGGATGACGGAAATTTTACTTCCTTCCTGAATGCCGATGAAAATACCTTTCAATATGACTATGGCGAGCTGGAGCAACACATCATTTCGATATTTAACGGGTACCGCACCACGCACCCTTATGTCCATTCGGTTTACATGGGGCGCGAAAACGGCAGTTTTGTGCGCTCCCACCCGCGCGCCAGACCCACCCGCTATGACCCCAGGACACGTCCCTGGTATACGGTGGCTAAAGAAAATCCAGGAATAGTTGTACGAACAGCACCGTTTCGCTCGGTCACCAGTCCGGATATTAGCATCGGGTTCGTTAAAGCCCTGGTTGATGCCGCTGGAACCGTATACGGTGTGGTAGGAACTTCAATCACGCTAAGTGAGCTGACCCAGTACATATCCAATATCAAACTCGACTATAACGGCCATGTGTCATTAATTGATGAAAAGGGAACCATTCTGGCAATCCCAAATGAATCGCTACGGTTTACCAGTTTAAAATCGATAGAGCCCCAATTGTTCGAAGATCTTTATACCAACATCGATGGAGTTTCGGTCTTTGAGCGGAATGGGCAAGAACAGTATGCATTTTATTATACCTCGCCGCTGATGGAATGGAAGCTGGCCGCCATTGTCCCCGTCACCGAAATCAACAAGGCGATCTGGGTATTTGTATTTAAAATCCTGGCAGCGCTTTTTATTGCGCTGGTGTTGCTCAGCGTGTTGACGATGATGGGCCTGCAGGGTTTTGTCATCAAACCGCTCAAAAAGCTCAATGAGGGAACCGATCATATCAAACAAACCGGTGAGTTGGATTACCGGATAGATCTAAAATCCGCCGATGAGATCGGCAGCCTGGCGACGTCCTTTAATGAAATGATCACTTCCATCGATCAAGCGGAATCCGCCCTGAAAGAATCGGAATCCGAGCTCAAGAAACATCGCGATCACCTGGAAGACCTGGTCGAAGAGCGCACAGCTGAATTAGAAGAAAAGCAGCATGCCATCCGCAAGCAAAAGGATTTCATCGAGACCGTCATCAACAGCATACCGGATTCAATTTCGATTATCGAAATCGACAACGGCCGGATTATCGATGCCAACGAAGCGTTTATGGCTGAAGTCGGATTGCCCCGCAACCAGGTTGTCGGCCAGTTGTGTTACGAGTTGACCCACAGCCTTTCAGAAATGTGTGCGCCGCCCCATCACCAATGCCCAATGCTCAAAACCAAAGAGACCGGCGAGAAATGCACCGTCGAACACGTTCATAAAAGCGCGGAGGGGCAGGAGGTCATTGTGGAAGTATCGACCTTTCCGATTAAGGATGAAGACGGCGCATTCAGCCAGGTGGTGCACGTCGCCCACGATATCACCGAACGAAAAAAAGCCGAAAAAACCCTCAAAGAAAGTGAAGAACGGCATCGCATGCTGCTGGAGCGACTACCGGAATCCGTTGTTGTTTATGATATGGAAGGCAAGGCAATCTATATAAATCCGGCTTTTGAGAAAACTTTTGGATGGTCGCGTGAAGCGGTATTGGGCAAGAGAATTGATTTCGTGCCGACGGAGCTGGAGGCCGAAACCAAATCAGCCATCAAAAAATTACTGGCCGACGGAGATGCGACGGTGTTCTTTGAAACCAAACGACTGACAAAGAAGGGCGACACCCTCGATGTGCAGATCAATACCGCACCATTTCATGACTCAAGTGGTCGAAAAGTGGGCAATATCGTCATTTTAAACGATATTACCGAACGCAAGCGCATGGAAGATGAAATCATCGAGGCCAAACAAATCGCTGACGAGGCCAACAAGGCTAAAAGCGATTTTTTGGCCAACATGAGCCATGAAATTCGCACCCCCATGAATGCGGTCATCGGTATGACCCACCTGGCGCTGAAAACCGAACTAACCGCGAAACAGAAGGATTACCTGCACAAGATCCAGTCATCCGCCAATTCCCTGCTGGGCATTATCAACGACATTTTAGACTTCTCCAAAATCGAAGCCGGCAAACTGGATATGGAGTCCGTCGATTTTAATCTGGAAGATGTGCTCGATAATTTGGGCAACCTGATCAGCGTAAAAGCCCAGGAAAAAGAAGACCTGGAGGTGCTTTTTGCTACGGCGCAGAACGTGCCGCGTTACCTGGTGGGCGACCCATTGCGCCTGGGGCAAATACTCATCAATTTGGCCAATAATGCCGTTAAATTTACCGACACCGGCGAAATTGTAGTTTCGACCGATCTGGTCAAGAAAAACAAAGACCGCATCACATTAAAATTTTCGGTTAGTGACACCGGTATCGGGCTTACCGAAGAGCAAGCCGGCAAACTGTTTCAGTCTTTCACCCAGGCCGACACCTCCACCACCCGCAAATACGGTGGCACCGGACTGGGACTGACGATCAGCAAACGGCTGGTGGAAATGATGGACGGGCAAATATGGGTGGAGAGCGAGCCCGGCCAGGGCAGTACCTTCGCCTTCACAGCCACCTTTGGCCTGGGGCGTGAAGAGGTGAAAAAACGTTTTGCTCCTGTAGGTGACCTGCGGGGTATGAAGGTTCTCGTGGTGGATGACAATCCCACTTCCAGAGAAATTTTACGCGATATGCTGGAATCATTTTCCTTTGAGGTCACCCTGGCGGCAACCGGTCAGGAAGGGATTACCGAGATTGAAAAGGCAGACAAAGATAAACCCTTTGATTTGGTGATCATGGACTGGAAAATGCCGGGTATGGATGGCATCGAAGCATCCAAACATATAAAGGAAAATCCCAACATAAAGCATATCCCCCAGGTGGTCATGGTGACCGCCTACGGACGCGAAGAAGTGATGCAAAAGGCGGAAAAGATCGGCCTGGATGGTTTTTTGCTCAAACCGGTCAGCCCTTCGGTGCTTTTTGACACCATCATTCAGGCGCAGGGTGAAGAAGTGCCGGATACATCACCGATTGCTCCAGGCCGGGGGAACGCTGAAGCGCTGGCGAATATCAAGGGAGCCAAAATCCTGCTGGTAGAAGACAATGAAATTAACCAGCAGGTCGCCAAAGAAATTCTCGAAGGTGCCGACCTGATCGTCACTCTGGCCGATGACGGCCGACAAGCTGTCGATCTGGTAAAAGAAAACCAATATGACGCTGTGCTCATGGATATTCAAATGCCGGTGATGGATGGATATACCGCAACTAAAAAAATCCGAAATCTGAAATCCGAAATCCGCAATGTGCCAATCATTGCGATGACCGCCCATGCCATGGCAGGTGATGAAGATAAAAGCCTGCAGGCCGGAATGAACGGCCATGTCACCAAACCCATTGATCCGGATCAGCTGTTTAGCACGTTGCAGAAATGGATCCAGCCGGCAGATAAGCGCACCCGAACCCTGAAGGATGACGTTTCTGCGGAAAAAGAAGCTGTCGCAACGTCGATTGTGAGGAAAGAGCCAGGATTACCGGACTCTCTGCCGGGATTTAATCTGGCAGAAGGGCTCAGCCGGCTGCAGGGCAATCAAAAGCTTTACCGCAAGCTATTACTGGATTTTGGGGCCAAGTACACTGCGGTGGCTGCTGAAATCCGCAAAACACTGGATAAACGTGATTTCGAACAGGCGCACAGCCTGATTCACAACCTCAAAGGGCTGGCCGGCAATCTGGCGGCCACCGCGCTCCAGGCTGCGGCGGTCGAAATGGAAAAACTGGTTAAAGGGGATCAAAAAAAAGCTGCATCCCAGAAGCAGTTGAACCAGAAATTTGATAGGCTGGAAACGTCCATCAATCAAGCTCTGGAAGCAGTTCAAACCTTAGGCCCCGTGCCAGCCGAAAAGTCTGAACAACCATCGGCAGGCGCAATGACCGCCATACCGCCCGATGTGGCCGCAGAAGCCATCAACCGAATTAAGGAGCCGGCTGAAATGGGAGATGTCACCCAGATAAAGTCCATCGCCGAAGAGCTCAAATCCAAATCCGATGCTTTCGCACCCATTGGTGATAAATTTATTCAATTGGCTGAGGATTTTGATTTTGATGGCATTTCGAAACTGGTAGGTGAACTGGAAAAAATAGCAAAAAGCGGTTAACCCGTATGCCGGTTGAGCCCGTTGAGCCCGAATCAAAGGATTAATCAACTCTTGAAAGATTCCGATTTTAACCGGACAACGGGCAACCGGCAAACCGTTGTTGGCTATTCGACAATAGCCAATAATAACGCCTGATCATCATCAGCCGGACGCCCATTTGCAAAATCGTCTACATCTTTCATGATCGCAGTGAGCAATTCCTCTGGCTGAATATTCCCGCTGCCTTCAAGCTGCTGCAGCAGACGCCCTTCCCCGTATGTTTCTCCATCCATGCTAAAGCGCTCGGTAATCCCATCGGTATACATCAGAATGCGGTCGCCCGGTTGAAGCTCGGCCTCGGTCACCGGCACCTGCTCATAAGAATCAATTCCCAGGGGAAACACGCCGCCACAGGTATATTCGATGGCTTTTTTCTCAGAAGCCCGGTAAATCATCGGCGGCGGGTGGCCGGCCCGTGAAATTTTTAAGCGGTGGCGTTCGCCATCGTAGACAATATACAGGGCGGTAACGAAACTGGGGTCGGCGACTTTACAAAGATGTTGGTTTAAAAAGTATATCAGTTCGCCGGGCTCTGTGGGTGGTTCCGGATAGGATCGGAAAAGCGCACAGGTCATGGCCATCATGACAGCCGCCGGGGCACTGTGACCCTCGGCATCGGCCACCAGAAAGCCCCATTGATTATCTGCCATTTTGGCAATATCGTAATAGTCGCCGCCGGCATAAAGGCTGGTTTCATAATGAGCCGCGAGTTTTAAGCCGGCAATTTCAGGCAGCTTCTTGGGCAGCAGCCGGCACTGGACATCGGAGGCAGCCTTGAGCTCGTCTTCGAGCGCATCTTTCTTTTGCTCGACTTCCCGTTTGAGTCGATGAATGGTCAGATGGGTGTTTACCCGCGCGATGACCTCGTCTGGCTGAAAGGGCTTGGAAACATAATCAACCGCTCCCAGCTGCAGACCCTGGACTTTATCTTTGGTGTCTGTGAGTGCTGAAAGAAAAATTACCGGTATGTTTGCGGTATCCGGATTATCTTTTAAGCGGCGGCAGACCTCAAACCCATCAATATCCGGCATCATGATGTCCAGCAGGATCAGATCGGGGGAGGCCTTTTGCGCAATGGCCAGTGCTGTTTCACCGTTTTTGGCCACCAACAGCTTACAGCCTGTAGTTTCAAGGGTTTGATAGAGCACTTGCAGATTGGTTGGATTATCGTCAACCAGCAGCAAGGATTCATTTTCGTTATTATTGTCAGACATCCGCCAGCCTTTAAATCGATTTAATAAAACCTAACCTATTTCTTTTACTCCCGCTTCAACAGATTCCGCAATGGGAATAATGGCACCGAATCCGCTGACTTCAAATACCTCCTTCACGTAAGCATTCAGTGCACAGAGAACAAATTTGCCGTCTCGGCGTTTCATTTCTTTCGCCGCTCCTAAAATTACCCGCAGGCCGGCGCTGCTTAAATATTCAAGAAATTCCAAATCGAAAAGGAGCCGGGTCTTTTCATTTTCAAGGATGTTTTTAACAGTTTGCTCGGCTTCAGGCGCAGATGTCCCGTCCAATCGCCCTTTAAAGGATAGAAAGACAATCCCCTTTTCTTCTTTTTGATTAATCTCCATTACAACCCCTTTAGTAAATAAGTTCAAGCAGCCGCGTAAATGCAGGCATTAATAAAAAATCCTAATCCATAAGGTCAAACTTTGATTTCACCCCATAGAAATTTCGCTTATGGTACTTGATTACAGCAAGACCGACCATTTTGGACATGACCCGCAGCGTCAAGCTAAAAAAAATGCTACAATGTATTAATATATAATTATTTTAAGGATCAAATCAACACTTTAAAACAAGATTCTAATTTCAGTTGATCCTATAGCCTGTCAACCGCAACATCATACTGAAAAAGAAAAAACCTGCCAATGAATTTCTTTACAGGCTTTTATAGCTGCTTTCCATTATAGTGAAACCCATCGTCGCTCTTGCGAGCTATGGCGCGGCTCGCCTTGCCTTCGCTTTTGAGGCTCAGGCGAAGGCGAATAAAAAGCTTGTGGCGAGAACTATTTGATGATACTAAGATTAAACTTCATTTGTTTTCAAATGAAAATTTTGTACACTTTCTGGGATTTAGTTTGGATCTGAGCTTAGGCAGATTTCCAGGTTAACAATATTTCTGCCAAAGGCCTTCTTGGCCCTTATTTGAGGTGACCTCCCAAGAAATCGTACAGATAATTACGTTAAAGGAGGATTTCCTCTATGGCTGAAGGTCGTATCAAATGGTATAATGAAAAAAAAGGATACGGTTTTATCGAATCCGATAAAGATGGTGATATTTTTGTTCACAGTAGCGGCATCGAAGACCACGGTTTTTTTACGTTGCGAAGCGATGACCGCGTTTCATTTGAAACAAAGGAGACCCAGAGAGGCAAACAGGCGGTCAAAGTCAAGCGAATTTAACTTTTCGCTGCCTTAGCTTTATTAACCAAAAGGCAGGGTCAGACAAGACTCTGCTTTTTTTACCTTGATTGGAGAAATATGAAACAGCGATATCTAATTTCCCGCGACGAAAAGACAAGTGAATTGACCATCGAGGAATATGCAGTGATTGCCGGCAATTTAAAAAGACACGAGGTCAGTGCTTTGGCCAAGGACGACTTTACCCTGCTGTGTATTGAATCCTATAAAGGAACCATCATCAAAAATGCGATAAACCAAGGTAAGGAAGCCCTGGTAGACGCATTGCGGACGGATAATTTATATCCGATCGGCAGCTATGCCGGTGTTATTGCGGACTCCGTAATCGAGATCTATGGAAAAGGCAACAGCCCTTCCAAAGAACTATTGTTTGATGATCTGCATTTGCTTGAATCTTATCAAAACGAATTAAATCAGGACTGAATTGTCGGCGCTTAATATCTGAATCCAGCAGGAAAATGAATGAATACCCTGCTCGTATACCCTGCCTTTCCAGACACGTTCTGGAGTTTTAAGCATGCGCTAAAGTTTATTCACAAGCGCTCCGCCTTCCCACCCCTGGGATTGCTGACAGTGGGAGCCATGCTGCCCCCCAGTTGGCCCAAACGCCTTATCGACATTAATGTAACCAAGCTCACCGAAAAAGACCTGACATGGGCGGATAGCGTATTTATCAGTGCCATGGCGGTGCAACGGGAATCGGCTCGCCAGATCATCAGGCGTTGCCAAAAAGCAGGCCTCAGAGTCGTTGCCGGTGGGCCGCTTTTCACCGACGAACATGCGGAGTTCAAGGAGGTTGATCATTTTATCTTAAATGAAGCGGAACTGACACTGCCTCCTTTTTTACGTGATCTAAAGCAGGGATGTGCTCAAAAAATATATAAAACCGCTGCGTTTGCCGATATCAAAAAAACGCCACCGCCGCTGTGGGGGCTGATTGATTTGAAACGCTACGCTGCGATGAGTATTCAATTTTCCCGCGGCTGCCCATTTAATTGCGATTTTTGCAATATAACAGCGTTACTGGGACACCGGGTCCGGATCAAAACCGCCGCTCAAATCATTGGCGAGCTAGATGACCTTTATCAATTGGGCTGGCGGGGACAGATTTTTTTTGTAGATGACAATTTTATCGGAAACAAGAAGTACCTCCAGAACGAACTCCTGCCGACGCTCATTGAATGGCAAAAAGATAAGAAACATATTCGATTCAACACCGAATCTTCCGTCAATCTCGCAGATAACTTGGCATTAATGGAAATGATGGTTGCGGCCGGGTTTGATTCGGTCTTTATTGGGATTGAAACACCGGCTGAAGCGGGTCTGGCTGAATGCAATAAACAGCAGAATAAAAACCGTGACCTGGTTGAAAGCGTAAAACGCATACAAAGAGCCGGTCTCCAGGTTCAGGGGGGCTTCATTGTAGGTTTCGACAGCGACACCCCTTCCATTTTCCAGCGGCAAATCGACTTTATCCAAAAAAGCGGAATCGTAACAGCCATGGTCGGGTTGCTGAATGCCCCACCGGGTACACGGCTTTATAACCGGCTGAAAAAGGAAGGCCGCCTGGCCGGCTTGATCTCCTGCAATACCGACGGAACGACCAATATCATTCCACGCATGGACCTCAAGGCATTGCATGACGGATATAAAAAAATAATGAGTCAGATTTATTCGCCCAAAACCTATTATGAACGCGTCAGGACATTCCTGAAAGAATACAAGGCCCCCCAAACAGATACTCAACTGGATTTTCAGCGATTCCTCGCGTTTTTTCGATCCAGCATCCGCCTCGGCATTTTCGGCAAGGAGCGGTTTCATTACTGGAAGCTCATGTTGTGGACCTTGCGCAAAAGACGGCAATTGCTACCGCTGGCCATAACATTTGCAATCTACGGTCATCATTTCAGAAAAGTTTGCGAAATGCATCTGCTGTGAATCGGACGCATGTCAAACTGATCTTTTTCGGACGACCTGCAAATCAGCAAATTTCAACCAATTCCACATCAAAATTTAAGGTGGTGCCCGCCAGCGGATGATTCGCATCCAGGGTCACCGTATCTTCCTTAACATCGACAACCTTTACCTTAAATACTTGCCCATCCGATGTTTGAATATTTAAATGAACACCAACAGAAAGTTTGATCCCTTCGGGAATCTCGTTTTTGTTTAAATCGATGACCAAGTCTTCGCGCGGTTGTCCAAATGCATCTTCTGGTGGAATCGTTATGGTCTTTTTGTCTCCTGTCCGCATACCGATTACGCCTTGCTCCAGTCCGGAAATGACATTTCCTTCTCCAATCTTAAATTCAAGCGGACCGGGATCCTGCGGATTTTCAGCCACCGTGTCATCTTCCATTTTCTCAGTAATGTGAACTTTAACCGTATCACCCGATTTTGCCTGATCCATATTGTCCTCCCGATTTTTTCCGTTAATAGAAAAGTAATTGTCGGAGTTGTAACCGATAATAATGCTTGAGTTCGGTTTCTAACAGACTGTCAAAAAGATTACCCACTTATAACCGAATCGTTATTATCGGATTTACCCTCCCGAGGCAGGGCAGAAACAATAGCGGAGTACGTGATATGAAAGCGGTGTTGACAGAGGGGGGGGTCACGCAAAACGCGATATGCGTCTGCTAAACGCTTTTCGAAAGAGTTTGGAGACTTTTCTACATTCTAGCTCTAATCGGTTAGCGACGCAAGAAAAAATTGAGTCTTTTCATATCGAACCGGAGGTAACGGTTTTATTTCTTGCTGCTTTTTGCAGCACGCGTCACGCATTGTGCAACCGGCTCAGAATTACGCTATTTATCAAACACATCTGAGCAATTTCAATATATCTAAAGACCGTCTAGTTATTGACTGGATTGTGGATTTCGATATGATGTCCCCTGAACATCAAATCACTGTTACAAAAAGGAATGGAGGAGACAGATATGTATTTTGACAGACCCGGAAAAGACAACACCGATCAAACCATTACGGTTGCCGCGCAAAGGGCAAAAGAGCTGTCAATAAAAGAGGTTGTGGTGGCTTCAACGACAGGCTTTACAGCCAACCGGGCCGCTGAAATTTTTGACGGATACCGCATAACAGCCGTCACCTATCACAGCGGATTCAAGGAGCCTTTTAAAAATGAAATGAACACCGATGTCAAAGCCGACCTTCAAAACAAAGGCATAACGGTGCTTGCCGCCAGCCATGCTCTGTCAGGCGTTGAACGCTCGATTGCTAAAAAACATTCCGGTGTATATCCGGTTCTGATTATTGCTGACACCTTAAGGCTGTTCGGCCAGGGCGTCAAAGTTGCGGTAGAAGTGGCGGTGATGGCGGCAGACGCCGGCGCTCTGACCGGCAATGATATTATTTCTATCGGCGGATCGGGCCACGGTGCCGATGCGGCTCTGGTGCTGAAACCCGCCCACCAGAACAATTTTTTTGATATGCGAATCCGCGAGGTGGTTTGCAAACCGAGAAGTTTTTAAACTTACCAATCTCAATAGAAAATATCGGTTACTGAGCTTTCGAATCTTCACCATGCAAACCGGTTTCAGGTGTCAGTGTTCAGGTGTCAGGATTACGAAAATGAGGACCCAATAATTGTCAGATTCCGCAAGCTGTCATCTTTTTGCTGACACCTGACACCCGAAACCTGAAACCAAAAAAATGAAGCTGAACCATGATCTTCATCGCCGGTGTTTCACCCAAAATAAAAGTCCTGGATCAAAATCCACGCCGATGCCCGGTTTGCGGCTTGCATCAGGCGTATTACAAGCGTACCGACCACTACCTTAGCCTTTTTTTTATTCCGATATTCAGAGTCAAAAAGGGGGAGCCATTTGTCGTGTGCGATCGCTGCGAGCAGGCTGTTCACCGGTCTGGACCGGATCTCAACCAGCAGAATGAGGAAGATGCCAGCCGGTGCAGATATTGTGGCAAAGATGTAGATAGGGATTTTAAATACTGTCCGCACTGTGGCAAAAAAGTTTAGGTAAGGTTTCAGGTGTCGGGTGTCAGGTGTCAGCACCCAGATGAGGGAATGCAGAGTCAGACAATCTAAAGATCGTCATCTCGTAATCCTGACACCTGACACCTGAACACTGACACCTATTATTCTGAAATTGGAAACATTTAAGTGAATCAAAACCTAAAAACCGCCGGAAGCAATCCATTTGAGAGACACGTGGTCCTTATATCTCCGGAGATTCACTGGAACACCGGCAATATCGGCCGTACGTGTGTGGCTACCGGAAGCCACCTGCATCTTATCCGGCCGTTAGGGTTTTCGCTGGACAGCAAGGAGGTAAAGCGGGCCGGTTTAGACTACTGGAAACACGTGAAACTAAATGTTTGGGAAGATTTTGAGGATCTGCATACCAACCTGGCGCCCCACCGGCATGAGGTGGCCCTCTTTTCAAAAACCGGAAAGCGGTCTTTCTGGTCCATGCCGTCAACACCGCGGCTGTTTCTGATCTTCGGCTCCGAAACCCGCGGGCTCCCCACCAGTATTCGCGAAATGTATCCGGAGGCTACCTACCATATCCCCATCACCAAAAAAATTCGCTCATTAAATCTTTCCACGGCTGCCGCTATCGCCCTTTACGAAAGCTTGCGGTCAGCTGTGCCTTTTCATGCCTGGACCATCAGTTGAATAAACACTTTGAGCTATGATATGCTTGAAATCGGAGTGTTGGAGTATTGGAGTGCTGGAGTAATGGTGAAAATTGGATATCATTTACAACACTCCAATACTCCATCGCCCCACCACTCCATTACTTTTTTATATTGACATATTTAGTAATGTGATTATTTTTGTATCATAATACAATCTGCATTTAGGGGAGGATGAATAAAGAATGCGTTTCGATAAATTTACTATAAAATCTCAGGAACTTATACAGAATGCCCAGGCATTGGCCGCACAGCACCATAACCAGCAGATTGAGCCTGAACACTTGCTGGCCGCTATGCTTTCTGAAACAGGCGGTATCGCCGGTGCCATGCTGCGTAAACTGGGTGTCTCTCCGAACGAAATCGTTGAGCAAGTAAATGCGGCAGTTACCCGGCTTCCTGGTGTTAGCGGAGCTGGAACAGGAGAAGCCTATATTTCGCCCAGGAGTAAAGCAGTACTGGAAGCGGCCTTTGCTCAAGCAACCAAGATGAAAGACGAATATGTCAGCATCGAGCATATTCTTTTAGCTATCACTGATGAAAAAACCGGTGAAGCTGCCAAAATATTGTCTCAGGCAGGGGTTACGCGGGATTCCATATTTAGTGCTCTAAAAGAAATAAGAGGAAAACAGCGCATTACCGACCCCAATCCGGAAGACAAATATCAGGCGCTGGAAAAATTCAGTCGCGACCTGACGGATCTGGCGCGGCTGGGCAAATTGGATCCGGTCATCGGCCGGGATGAAGAAATCCGACGCATTGTCCAGGTGCTTTCAAGACGAACGAAAAACAATCCGGTACTGATCGGAGAACCGGGCGTTGGCAAAACCGCTATCGTTGAAGGTCTGGCACAACGAATTGTGGAAGGCGATGTTTCCGAGACTTTGAAAAATCGGCGGCTGGTGGCCCTTGATATGGGCGCGTTGATTGCCGGTGCTAAATACCGAGGCGAATTTGAAGACCGCCTCAAAGCAGTGTTAAAAGAGGTCGAAGCTGCAGAAGGTGAGATTATCCTTTTTATCGATGAACTTCACACGGTAGTAGGCGCCGGTGCTGCAGAGGGTGCAGTCGATGCATCCAACATGCTCAAACCTGCCCTGGCAAGAGGCACCTTGCGATGCGTGGGAGCAACGACTCTCAACGAATATCGCAAATACATCGAGAAAGATGCCGCCCTGGAGCGCCGGTTTCAACCGGTACGGGTAGGAGAGCCCAGCGTGGAAGACACCATATCGATTTTGCGGGGCTTGAAAGAAAAATATGAAATCCACCATGGCGTTCGCATCAAGGATTCGGCCATTGTAGCTGCCGCCACCCTTTCTCATCGTTATATTGCCGATCGTTTTTTGCCGGACAAAGCCATTGACTTAATTGATGAATGCGCTTCCAAACTGAGAATTGAGATTGACAGCATGCCGGCTGAAATTGATGAAATACAACGTAAAATCACCCAGTCCGAGATTGAGCGCCAGGCTTTGAAGAAGGAAACGGACGCGGCCTCCAAAGAACGGCTGAAAAAACTGGAAGCCGAGCTGGCCGATCTGAATGATGAGCTGATGCGCATGAAAGGCCACTGGCAAAATGAAAAAGATCTGATCCAGGCGATACGCAAAATCAAAGAAGATCAGGAACAGTTGAACACCGAGGCCCAGCTCGCGGAAAGAGAGGGCAACCTGGCCCGGGTGGCAGAGATCCGATACGGCAAAGCTTTGGAGCTTGCAAAAAACCTGGAAGACGCCAACCAGAAACTTTCTGAGCTTCAGCAGTCAAGCAAGATGCTTAAAGAAGAAGTTGATGATGAGGATGTTGCCGAAGTCGTTTCGCGCTGGACCGGGATACCGGTGAGCAAAATGCTTGAAGGCGAAAGAGATAAGCTGGTACAAATGGAAAAACGGCTCCACCGGCGAGTCATCGGACAGGATGAGGCCGTGTCGGCCGTGTCCAACGCCGTTCGCCGTGCCCGTTCGGGGCTACAGGATCCCAATCGACCCATCGGGTCGTTTATCTTCATGGGACCGACCGGGGTTGGCAAAACCGAGCTGGCCAAGGCGTTGGCGGAATTTATTTTTGACAACGAACAGGCCATCGTGCGGGTCGATATGTCGGAGTACATGGAAAAGCATTCCGTTGCCCGACTGATCGGTGCTCCCCCCGGATACGTGGGATACGAAGAGGGCGGCTATCTGACAGAAGCGGTCCGCCGTCGGCCGTATTCGGTGGTGCTGTTTGACGAAATCGAAAAGGCGCACCCGGAAGTCTTCAATGTGATGCTGCAAATTCTGGACGACGGACGCATGACCGACGGCCAGGGCCGTACCGTTGATTTTAAAAATACCATTGTGATTATGACATCCAATGTGGGCAGTCAGTGGATTCAAAAGCTGGCCGGGTCTGACCGTACTGAGCTGGAAACTCGGGTGACCGAGGCGCTGCGGGCCAGCTTCAAGCCGGAATTCCTAAACCGCATCGATGAAATCATCATATTCCAGAACCTGACAGCGGATGAAATTGTTAAAATCGTCGACATCCAGATGGACCGGCTGGGCCGGCGCCTTGCTGACAGAAATATCGAGCTTATATTATCAGATGGTTCAAAAGAGCTGATTGCCGAAAGAGGTTATGATCCGGTCTATGGCGCACGGCCTTTAAAGCGGGTCATCCAGCAATATATCGAAAATCCGCTCTCCCTGGAAATCCTCGAGGGCAAAATTCCGGATGGCACCCGTATCAGTGCTGAAGCCGAGGAGGGTAAAATCGTTTTTAAAATCGTATAGATGACAATACCGCTGAAACGAGCCCGGTTATTAGGAACCGGGCCTTCGTGCTTTATTTTAAAATCCTATTGTAATCTCAGCCGACACATCGTAATATCCCGGCATATACCCACGGATATCAATTTCTTATGAGCCGATCAGTCCCCGAAAAACTGCGCCGATTTTATGATCAATTTTCGGGCAACGATCACGTGCTGATCGTGATCAACGCCGATCCGGATGCAATCGCCAGTGCCATGGCCGTCAGCCGACTGCTGTGGCGCAAGGTGCTCAATGTCACCATTTCCCACATCAACACCATCAATCGACCCGACAACCTGGCCATGATCCGTCTGCTGCGTGTCACCCTGGTGCCTTTTAAAGAGATAGAAGTAGATCAATTCAGCCGGGTGGTTCTTGTGGATTCCCAGCCGGATCACAATGAAGACATGGCTCAGCTGGAGCCGGCAGTTATTATCGACCACCACCCGGATTCGGGTGCCAAGGCACCGTTTTTAGATATCCGACCCCATTACGGTGCCACCTGCACAATTTTAACCGAATATCTGCGGGCGGCAAAAATCAAACCTTCAACAAAACTGGCCACCGGCCTGTATCATGGCATCAAAACCGACACCAATGATTTTAAAGGACAAACCCAGATCGAAGATGTCCGTGCATTTCAATATTTATTGGGATACGCCAACATCCATCTTGCGCGCAAGATTGAGAAGGTTGACCTCCGCTTTGACCTTTTAAAATATTTTAAAATTGCCTTACAAAACATGCGACGACGAAAAGGCAAAGTCTATGTCCATTTAGGCAGTGTGATGAACCCGGATGTTTGTGTGCTGATTGCCGATTTTTTTATGCGGGTCAATACCGTCACCTGGAGTATCGTATCCGGTATCTGTGATAAAAAACTGACCATTATCTTCCGAAACGACGGTATTCGAAAAAACGCCGGTAAAGTTGCCAAAGACGGATTCGGAAAACTGGGAAATGCCGGAGGTCACAAAAACATGGCCCGGGCAGAAATTGCGCTCAACGATATAAAAGAGCAAGTAGACACGCATGATGACAATAGAGTACTAGCGTGGATTATTAACAGGACGGCCCGCCGGGCGGAACCCAAATAGAACCTTAAAACGGTTGAGCGCCTTGTTCTGTTACCCGTTAGCCCGTTGCCCGAAAAAAATAAAATCAGACATTTTTCCTTATTTAACCGGCCAACCGGCTCAACTGGCTCAACGGGCCAACCTTATAATTAATTCGACATGGTTGGAAGCAAATCAGGCATAAAGGTTACGATATTAGGTTCCGGAACTTGTGTGCCGTCACTGAAAAGAAGTTCGTGCTCGGTTCTGATGCAGATTGGTAATTCGCGGTTGTTGTTTGACTCAGGACCGGGCACCATGCGGCGGCTTCTGGAAACGGGAACCTCCATTTTTGATATTTCCCATATTTTTTACAGTCATTTTCACCCTGATCATACCAGTGAACTCGTCCCATTTATTTTTGCCACCAAGTATCCAGACGATGGCCGGCGCAAAGTCCCTCTGGCGATTGCAGGTGGCCGTGGCCTGCTGAATTTTTATGAAAGCTTGAAAGGCGTCTATGGTCAGTGGATTGAATTAACTCCCGGCCTATTGGAGATCATCGAATTTGACAATAAAAATACCGATACGGTTGCATTTGAAGAATTTACTGTAAATACAGCACCGGTGCAGCATAACGAAGAAAGCATTGCCTTCCGTATTAACAGCGCTGATGGGTTTTCCGCTGTGTATACCGGGGATACAGACTACAGTGAAACGATCATCGATCTTGCAAGGGATGTGGACCTGTTGATCTGTGAGTGTGCTCTTCCGGACAAACTCAGAGTCAGAGGACACTTAACGCCGTCTTTGGCAGGTGATCTTGCCGCCAGAGCAAACGTTCGCAAGCTGATTTTAACTCATTTTTACCCCGAATGTGACCAAGAAGACATCGAGGCCGAATGCCGCAAAACCTATGCCGGTCCTTTAGTCCTGGCCGAGGATTTAATGGTTATCGAGATTAATCGTTAATAGTTACATGTTATTAGCTTGGCCGGTTGAGCCAGTTGAGCCGGTTGAGCCGGTTAAAATCGGATAGATGTCTGATTTTATTTTTTCGGACAAACGGGCTAACGGGTAAAAGAACAAGGCGCTCAACCCATAACCATTTGAGGTATTGTCAGGATAGCTTCTAATATGGAATATTTGAGCTTATGCGCTATTATCCGATACATTTAGACGTCAAAAACCGCAATTGCCTGATCGTCGGCGGGGGTGCAGTGGGCACCCGCAAAGTGAACACCCTACTGGAATGCGGCGCTCATGTCACCGTTGTCAGCCCCGATCCAACACCGCATTTGACCCAGCTGGCTTCAAAGGGATCCATTACGCTAAAAAAACGCGCCTATCGAAGCGAT
>JASFIX010000010.1:0-18355 GCA_050122435.1 Desulfobacterales bacterium | reverse complement strand
AGCAGACTTGACCCCTTCTACTTTATTGACTTAAGTCAAATTCATGTTTATAAGAATAGGGCATGATATACTACGATGTGGTATTTTGTTTCTATTTTCCACAACTTCTCTCGCGGCCTTAAGATTGGTAAAGGATTTCATATGTGACATCACACCGGATCTAACTGCGCATCTCACATTGCTCCAGAGCGAATTGCTTCTGAAATTTTACCCCGATGGATAACACTAAAAATACAGGAGGGCACCTGAATGGAGAGTACAGCAACCGAAAAATATAGTGAGATCCTCAATGCGGATGCATTGGGTGCAGCTTTCCAGGCCCAGTCGGAGTTGTTTGAGCGCTTCATTTCAATGGCCAGGTCACCGGATGAACCCTCAGTCATCAAAGTCATGCTGCGCAAAACCATTGAAATATCCATCGCCCTGACCAGCGCAGACCATGCCAGTCTGATTCTGATGGACAGCGATGGCGGTGTGACCGACAGTATCCTGTCACGCGGTAATATCTCTGCCGAGCCGGCATCTGTGCTTATCGAATCGGCATTTAAAAATGGCCTCGCCGGCTGGGTGAGACAGTATCGCAAAATCGGCCTGGTCCATGACACCCAAAAAGACGACCGCTGGTTCGACTTTCCGGATCAACCTTATAACGTTCGTTCAGCGTTGGCGCTGCCCATCATCAGCGGCGAAGTGCTTCTGGGAATTTTGACCCTCAAGCATTCAGCGCCCTACCATTTTACCCAGGAAATCGTCGAGCTCATGCGGGTCACCGCCACCCAGATCGCCATGGTATTAGAAAACGCCTGCCTCTTTTCCAATTTAAATAATTCGCTTCACTCTCTGGGAAAAGCCAACCAGAAGATCCAAGCCTATTCCCGGGCCCTCGATCAGGAGATTGAAAAATGCCGTCAAATTCAATTGAGCTTTTTGCCTAAAAAATTGCCGCAAGTCCCCGATTGGATCATCGAGGAGTTTTTTTTCCCGGCAACACGGGTTTCCGGAGACTTTTACGATGCCTTCAAGTTACCGGGCGGCTATATTGGATTGGTCATCGGGGATGTGTGCGACAAAGGCGTGGGTTCTGCTCTTTTTATGGCGCTGTTTCGCAGCTTAATACGGATCTTTTCCAAGCAGGCTGATGTGAGCGAGCGCTTTTGCGAAACATTCATCGCGCCCAACCATAAAAAAACCGATGAGATGATACTAGAACAGAAATCCAGCGGCGACAAGCAGTCCGATCCGCTCATTGCAGTTTCACTTACCAATGATTACATCGCCCAGGACAATGAGATGAGTATGTTTGTCACGCTTTTTTTCGGTGTTTTAAATCCGAAAAATGGGCAACTGTTCTATGTCAACGGCGGACACGAAGCTGTATTTATCATTGATCAAGAAGGCGTACGCGAGCGTTTATTGCCCACCGGACCGTCTGTGGGCATATTTGAGGAGGCAAAATTCACCTACAAAGAAATCCAGCTGCAGCCGGGTGAGATTTTATTTGCCTATACGGATGGGGTTATCGATGCACGCACGCCGGACGGGGATCGCTTTTCTAAACGGCGTCTGGACGCCTTATTGTCTCAACCTGTGGATAACGCATTGGACCTCATGCAACGGATCGCAACCAGCCTTTTTGCGCATATCGGCCTTGCCCCCCAGGAAGATGATATCACGATGTTGACGATTCAGCGCAAAAATTCCAATAAATCTGTTTGACGAAATCAACTGCGAATAGCAGCACCACATCCCTTTAGAGGGAATAATGTAAAACGCGGTTACTCCAGTGATAACAGATGGGTCCTGAGGTTAATTTTTTTGTTCTTGATCCCCAGCTTGGTACGGATATTGTCTCTATGAAACTCAATGGTCCTGGGAGACAGGTTGCTTAATTCGGCGATGTCTTTTGTGGTTTTGCCCTGCTTGATGAGGTTGGCCACCTGGATTTCGGTGGGCGTAAGCCCCGGATATACGCTGGTAAGGCTGTGCGCAAAGGGAGACATAATCTCTCTGAGGTTGGATTCAATGATGTTTACAAAAGCTTTTTCTTTGTCGGGCAATTTACCGTTGTTTAATTTAACCAAGTAGGGAAAAATTAGTTCGCGTACATTGCTGACCATTTGTTCTTCAAGATCGACTCTATTTTCCTCCTTTTTCATCAAGAGAACTTTTAATGCTGAATTGAGCTCCTGCAATTGCGCTGTCTTGTTCTTTAATTCCCTTTCTCTCGTCTTCAATGCCTTCTCCGCCAGTTTTCTTTCACTGACCTCTTCTTCAAGCTTTTGGTTGGCTTTGATCAAGTCCGCCGTGCGCGCGTCAACCCGGCTTTCCAGTTCCGCGTTAATCTGTTCCAATACCTGCTCAGCCAGTTTGCGTTTGGTGATATCGCGATCGATGCCCCTGTATCCTTGATATTCGCCGTTCTCATCAAAAATCGGTATCCCGCTGGTTTCGAGCACGACTTCATGACCATCTTTGTGGAGATTAATATTTTCCAGCCCCGAGAAGGCCTGACGGGACTTTGAGAAATTGCGGAAGGCTTCAGTGATCTTTTTGGCTTCATCCGGAGGCATAAAATCAAAAGGCTTTTGGCCGAGGATCTCATGCCGATCATAGCCCAATATATCTTTGACTTTTTGATTGCTGAAAATATAAGTGCCGGTTCGATCGACTTCCCAGATCCAGTCACTGGTAGCTTCCACCAGAGATAGAAACCTCTCCCGGCTGTCCCGGAGCATTTTCTCAATTTCTTTGAGTCGGGTAACATCCTGGACGATTGCCTGGGTGCAGGGTTTTCCTTTATGGGTAATGGATCTGAGGCTTAGCAGACAATCATAGGGTTGACCGTCGTTGCGCTTAAATTGAACTTCGGCTCGATCAACAAAACCCTGCCTGTTCAGTCTGGCAAAAACATCATCACGTGCTTTCGGATTAGAATATAATTTTTTAATGTTTTTTATTTTAAAAATGTCTTCAGGAGCATATTCACCCGGTTTTAAAATGGCTTGGTTGAAGTCAATGATATTGCCATTTCTATCGGCGATACCGATCCCGACGGGCGCATTTTCAAATAGATTTCGGTAAAGCTCCTCGCTTTCACGCAGTGCGACTTCAGTTTTTTCGAGCACTTTGACTTTTTGGAACAATTCCTCATAGGTTGGTTTTTTGCTCATGGTGTCATCCTCGGGTAGCTGCAGTGGCTGAAAGTTACTAGAAATTGGATGCGCGTCATGAATGTAATATTTTTTCAGCCGCCTATTGTCAAGGTGAGATCGAATTCTCCTCTTTCCGTTCCGGCTTTTTCTCTTGACTTGTCGTCTGTTTTCATGTTCCCTGATCCTTTAGAATTCCTTTAAACCCTAACCTTAAGCAGAAGAACAAATCATTATGGATACCGGCAGCCAGGATTCTAAAGGCATTGATAACAGGCGGGATGAACTGGAGCTGCGCACCTATTATCTGGGCACGCTGTTTGACATCAGTAAAGATTTGTTTGGCACACTGGACACCAAGAGCATCCTGCAAAATTTCCTTTTGATGACTATGGGCAACTTCGGCGTGGTCGAGGGGTTCATCCTGATCATTAACCTGGATTCCAGAGAAACCGTTCATTTCGTATCCAACGGCTTTCACAACATCGATCTGGGGCAATTGGAAAACAGTGCCAAAGAAATTCTATTGCTCAGAGAGATTACAAACCCGGCGGTCGAAGAGATTAAAAATAAAGAACCGGGAACATTGCCTGAGGAAGTTGCCCGTGTGGTGCCCTTCAATATTGACGAAAATAGTGCCGGCATGATGGGCCTGGGGTCCAAAATCATTGACGAACCTTATACCGAAGATGAGAAAAAGCTTCTGATCACTCTGACGAACACCATGATCATCGCCTTGCAAAACGCCGGTGCTTTTGAGGAAATCAATCAACTCAACAGGAACCTGCTCGAAAAAAGCCAGCAACTGGAGAAAACCGTTGTCCAGCTTCAGGCCGCCATGAAAAAGGTTGCCCGCTATAGTAAGCACTTAGAGAAGATTATTGCCGCTCTTAACGTCGCACAGGAGGTACAACAAAGCCTTTTGCCGCAGCGTCCACCCAAGGAAGAACGTTTCGATATTGCCGGCAGCAGCCTTTACTGTGATGAAACCGGCGGGGATTACTATGACTATATTGAATTACCTTGCCTGGGCCCCGATACTTACGCAATATTGGTGGGTGATGTCAGCGGTCACGGGATTTCATCGGCATTGCTTATGGCCGGCGTGAGAGCCTATCTCAGAGGCCGGGTCACCCAGGCGGGCTCGGTGGCTGATATAATAACCGACGTCAACCGGCTGGTCTCGGCCGATACCATCGAAACCAATCAATTCATGACGCTTTTCTTCCTGGTCGTGGAAGCGCAGACCGGTCAGATCACCTGGGTCCGAGCAGGCCATGATCCGGCACTGCTGTATTCCCCTGATGAGGATTGTTTTGAAAAACTAGAAGGCCAAGGCCTCCCGTTGGGAGTTGAAGAAAGCTGGCAGTACCAGGATTACAGCAGAACGGTCAGGCCGGGAAAGATCTTGGTTTTGACCACCGACGGTGTGATGGAGGCCCACAATAAAAAGGGGGAAATGTTCGGTAGGAATCGGCTAAAAGAAATTATTCGTCAGTACGCGAATTTAGGTGCTGAAGGCATTCGCCTGGCGCTCATCGATGCGGTTACGACTTTTCGGGGAGAAGCCCACCAGGAAGATGATATCACACTGGTGGTTTTGAAATTTCGATAAATTGCGTCGCCAAAACAAGCCAACCCGTTAACCAGATCCGGGACTCATACGTCAAACTTATTTTGTATTTTCTAAAAGTGCCGTGGCCCTGGCCAGCAGGTCAGACCCGCCTTCATCCGTATCCCTTGCAAAATCAGCCAACCCAAAGGTTAGTTTTAACGGCATTCCCTGGGCCTCATCGCATTTTTCTTCAAAAAGGCTTTTTAACCGATTACAAAGAAGTTTTGCATCAGCTGTCGATGAATGCGGCATCAGGAGGGCAAAGGTCTCGTGGCCGAATCGGCTGAGGATATCGCAATCGCGGATCACCTTTGTAAACGATTGACCGAGATCGCGAAGGATCCCCTCTTTTGCTAAATCATTAAGATCCGGACGGTTGCCATCAAAATCAAACTTAATGAAACCAAGTGCCAAATCCGTATGGTAGCGTCTGGCCCGCTTCATTTCAGAGTCCAAAATTTTCAGAAAATTTTCCCGGTTATACAGACCGGTGGAATCATCGAAAACCTTAATTTCAGAAAAGCGTTCGGTAAGATTTTCGAGTCGATCGCAGATAAGGGTCATCAGGTTAAATAAAAATCTTTGGGCCGTCGGCGGATACAACCACTGCAGACGTTTGATCATTTTCCAGTTGATTTTTAAAAGTTCGACCGGTTGCGTTGTAATGACGGTTGCCGAACGCGGCACAGATCGCAGAAATCCCATCTCACCTAAAACATCACCGGTTTTTATTTGATTGATCAGTTTATGGCCACCGAGCTCTTGATCGGTTGCCTCTTCACTGTCAGGATCCAAAACATCCATAGTCCCTGACACAACGGCATACATCGAATCACTGGGTTCCCCTTTATGAAACAGAATCTTTCCTTCATCCATTTCTAAAAGGGATCCGGCCATAATGATGTAATGAACCTGGGTGTGCGACAATCCTTTAAAAAGTGGTATGCCCTCGGGGGGCTCCTTGCCAAGCTTTAAGCGCAACAAATCCCACAAGGTCACCACTTCGACATGCTGTATCAGGGAAGGCAGCACAATCAAATCGCCGATCAGCGCCGACAGCGATGTGATCACCATCATGACCCCAAAAATGGCGGTGGGCTTGAAGCTTGAAAACAGCAAGACAGAAAACCCCACACAAATGGTAATCGTGGTAAAGGTAATCGGTTTGCCGACATGGGTCAGGGTATCTCGGATCGCTCTCTTCTCATCTAAATCCGTCTTGAATTCCCGGTTATATCGCACAAGATAATGAATGGTATCATCCACTGCAAGTCCTATGGCGATACTGGCAATAAGGCTGGTTACCATGGAAAGCTCTATGCCGAACCATCCCATGATTCCGAAATTAATAATAATTGGAAAAATATTGGGTACAATCGCAATCAGCCCCACTTTGACCGACAAAAACAGGGCAAACATGATTCCAAAGACCAGAACCACCGTAATCCCGAGGCTTTTGATCTGGCCCGCGGTTAAAAGCTCGCTGCTGGCTGAAATCGCCATCCCCAGACCAGTGACATCCCACACCAGATCCTTTGAAAATTCCGTTTTGACGTGGGCCAGTATTTTATCTCGGGCTTCAACAAAATCTTTGGAGCTGGATATGTGGGTTAGCAGCAGGATGTTTGTCTTTGAAAAATCGGCACTCATAAAGCGGGTCAGCATGTCCTGGCCAAGCATGGTGGGAAAATTATTAATGGCCATCCTGACTTCAAATCCCTCCTGCGGCAGAACATAATGCTGCTGCTCAAATTGATTGAGGGCATAATTGACCAGCGTCAAATAATCGGCAAAGGAAACCGTTTTGTCCACGCCGGGCAACTTTTCCAGAAAAGCTTGCAGGCGAACGATATCCGCCAGATGGGCAGGATCTTCGAAATAGTTGGCTTCCGTGTTTGCCATCACAACATTGATCGGAAAGCTCCCGGATAGATGTTGATAAATGTCGTTAAAGTTGCGTTTGACCTGGGTATCCTCCTTAAAATATCCGACCGGATTGGTTTCGACCCGGATGCGAAAGATGCCGATCAAACAAATCAAAACCAGAATGCCGATAATCGGCAGCGTAATTTTTTGATGCTCTATGTTGAGATCTACGATTTTATCGATATACCGCTGAAAAAGCGACGGTGAGTCGATTTCTTCATTTTGCTTTTTGGGAGAAATGGGGACAAGCGACAAAGCCGCCGGAAGAAAGGTAAGAACGATCGCCAACATGCTGAACATGCCGAAGCATGAAAAAAGGGCAAATTCTCGAATCATGGTGATGCGGTTGATCAGCAGAGAGCCCAGACCAATTATGGTCGTCAAAACAGCCAGGAAGGTGGGAAAGGCAATATAGGAAAATGTGAGGTCGGTCACATCTACCGGTGAATCGGCTCTATTCGAGCAGGCGATATACTCTGAAACAATATGGAGACAATAGGCCGTCCCGACCGCAATCAGAAAAACGGGGACAATCATCGTTAACATGGAAAGCGGGATGCGCAGTAATGCCATGAGGCCGAAAGTCCATATCAGCGCCAGCCCCACACAGGTAAGCGGGATCAGGATATAGCGCAGCTTGCGGAACAGGCAGAATAAAATAACCGTAATCAGCACAAGGGTTATTGGCGGTAACTGTGAGAAATCCTTGGCGGTAAATTTGGCAAGCGCCTCGGAAACCAGTGGCATGCCGATTTGATACAGGTTCAAGTCTTTGGATGCATCGGCAAGCAACTTTCGCACACGCTGAATCACATCATCCGGATCGGCCTCATTTTTTAACACCAGGGTCAGCGCTGTGGTCTTGCCGTCAGCTGAAAAGAGATTGCCCCGGAATAACTCGGCCCCGGTGACGACCGCAGAAAATTTTTCCATATCCCAACTGCCGGCTACGTCAACGGCTTTCTTTATGCCCGGAAGGCTGATCACCCGCCGGATGCCATCGATTTGAGCAGCATTTTCAGCCAGCTGCTCTATTTTGCGAAAGGTCAGCTCATCAAAAACATTATCCGCTTTGACGACCACCCGGATAATTTCATCGGAGCCGAACAGCTTTTTAAACTCTTCATAGCGAGCCGTTTCAGGAAGATTTTCAATCTGAAGATCATAAATGGAGGTTTTAAAAGAAAGATGGCGGATCTGCCATGCAAAAATAAGCGTAATTGCCAGGATTATCGAAATAACAATTAACGGTTTGCGAAGTGTCCATTCCAACATCTCTTTAAAAGAGAAGCCCATCGAAATCCCCTTTCGCACTGTCCAGCAGCTATACGGTTATGGCCATTCAACAACAGCATACAGGGAAGAAAAAAACAAACCTCTAGATAAATATTCTGAAACCAACTTGATGTCAAATCGAAAAAATGGAATTAATTCTTGCGGTCAAATCCGGGGGAGTAAAGGTCGAGGAGGCAGCCGTCTGGATTCTCAATGACAATGAAGCATTCGACGTTGTCTAACCGATTCACCAGTTGAACACCTTTTTCAGCCCCCATCACCATGATGGCGGTTGCCAGGCCGTCTGCCAGGGTGCAGTTATCGGCAATAATGGAAACAGAGACCACGCCGTTTGAAACCGGGTAGCCGCTGCGCGGATCAATCACGTGGGAATAGCGCACACCGTCGATTTCAAAAAAATTTCGGTAATCACCGCTGGTGGCAAACGCCCGGTTGGTAATCGATACCGCTTTATATACCTCATTAATGGCTGCATCCTTCCGGGGCCGATTGATGCCCACCCGCCAATTCTTACCGTCGGCACGAACGCCGGCGGCAAAAACCTCGCCTCCGATTTCAACCAGATAATTTTGAAACCCGGCGGCAGCAAGCAGTTCGGAAATTTGATCGACCCCAAAGCCTTTGGCAATCGCATTCAAGTCAAGGGTAAGGCTGGCCAGATTTTTTATCAGAAAATTCGGTTTCGCAATTCGAATGCGGTCAAATCCAATCGTTTGCATCAGGGCTTTAATTTCAGCATCCGAAGGTTTTCGGAGTCGCCGCTGCGTCGGCCCAAAGCCCCATAAATCAACCAGTGGATGCACGGTGCCGTCCCAGGCTCCCTCAGAAAGCCGGTAAATCCTACCGGCAACCTTCATGACCTTTATAAAATCATCAGAAACCGCAAATTTTTCTTCGGCCACCCCGAATGCATTAAAGCGGCTGATTTCGCTGTCCTTGATATAGGTGGAAAAAACCTGATTGATTTCTTTTAGGCGCTGATCAATTTTTTCTTTGAGGCCATTTACCCTTTCAGCGGCATCGGTGACCACCTTGATGTGATAGGTCGTCCCCATTGTTCTGCCGACAATCAAGTGTTCCGTCTGCGCTTCAACACCAGCTTTACTAAACAGAATGATTACCAATATGATTAATAGAGGATATTTTTTCATTCTATTTTCTTAGACAGGATTAACAGGATTAACAAGATTTCTTTAATTTTTCTCGTTTCCCGGATGGAAACGAGAAAACCCAATCCGCCTGCGGCGGAAAAATAAAACTATCAAAACTTTTTTATATGAATCAAACCGGGATTTAAAGCCGTAGATCATGTTTCCCGCTTGAACGCGGGATTACACGTCTTGATTTTAACAAATTAATGTGTGCATCAAGGGTCCCGCCTATTGGCGGGATTTCACGTCTATTTTTATAAAGCTTAAGGAGTTCAACAAGCCGCATGAATCGCAGCGTTCTTTTTCTAAACCTTATACCGTATACCCTATACCTTGTACCCGTGTCTTGATGGTACCATAGATAATATTATCAAGGAATTAATTTAGCATATCCTGGGCAATTGCTCACCTGCAAGCATATCCACGATGCGTTTACCGCCGATACGGGTTTTTAAAAACACTTTGCCGGGAGAATCATCTACCACCTGGCCGATTACCGCGGCATCCTTGCCGCAGGGGTCAGACTGGATTGCTTGCAAAACCGCGTCTGCACGCTCCGGCGACACAAACGCCAGAAGCTTGCCTTCATTGGCCAGATAAAGGGGATCAAACCCGAGCAATTCACAGGCTCCCGCCACTTCATCCTTTAACGGAATTTTATCTTCAATGATCTCGATACCGATTTCAGATTTTTCAGCGATCTCGTTTAATGCCGTACCCACACCGCCGCGGGTCGGATCCCGCAAAACATGAATGTCTCCGGCAGTTGTGGCCCCAAACATTTTTTGGATCATGTGATTCAATGGCGCCGAATCGCTCTGCAGCGATGTTTCAAAGGAAAGGCCTTCACGCTGGGTTAATATCGCAATCCCATGATCTGCAATGGTTCCACTTAAAATAATTTTATCACCGGCTCTGGCATTGTCGCTGGCCACATGCACGTCTTGGGGAATCAAACCGATCCCAGACGTATTGATAAAAATCCGGTCGGCAGTTCCCCTGGGTACAACCTTGGTATCCCCGGTAACGACAGTAACGCCCGCGACTTCGGCAGCCCGGCCCATATCGTTGATAATGGTTTCAAGATCCGTCATGGACAGGCCTTCTTCAATAATGAGTCCGACACTCAAATATAGCGGCGTGGCTCCGCACATGGCAATATCATTGACCGTTCCGTTGATCGCCAGATCACCGATATTTCCGCCCGGGAAAAAAATAGGATCCACCGTGTATGAATCGGTTGAAAAAGCAAACTTTCTGCCCGCCAGCTCAAAGATGGCCCCATCATTAAGCGCCGTCAGAATCTCGTTATCAAATACCGGCAGCATCATGTCTTTGGTGAGGCTGTGGGAGATCTTGCCGCCGCTGCCGTGATCCAGTAAAATTTTATCTGTCGTCATATCAATTGTCCGTTGTTCGTGGTCTGTTGTGCATAAAACTATCTAATTTAATTCACCCTCACCCCGGGCCCTCTCTATCTGTGGTGTCAGGTGTCGGGTGTCAGGTGTCAGAAAGGTGATGACAGCGTGTGGAATCATATAGCTATCGGATCATCAGGTTCGTAATCCTGACACCTGAACACTGACACCTGAAACCTCTCACTCTGAGTGATACTTATAATACGCCGCGCAGGTCCCTTCGGTGGAGACCATGCAGGGCCCCACCGGGTCCATTGGCGTACAGGCATTTTTGTAAAGCGCGCACTCCGGCGGTGTTTTGGTGCCAATCAGAATTTCACCGCAGGCACAGCCCTTCGGGGTTTTGGCATCCGGAACCTGAACATCAAATAATTTTTGGGCGTCATGGGTGGCATATTTTTCACGAATCCTTAAACCGCTCTGCGGAATCACACCGATGCCCCGCCAGCAGGCATCGACCGGTTCAAAAATCTCATCCAGGACTTGCTGCGCCTTGGTATTGCCCTCGGCTGTCACTGCCCGTGGATAGGCATTATCCAGGGCCGGGTTGCCGGATTCCAGCATTTCAACCAGCCTGGATATGGCCTGCAAAATATCGATGGGCTCAAATCCCGCCACCACACAGGGAATTTGATATTGATCAAAAAAAGGCCGGTAAGCGTCCAACCCAATGATGACCGAAACATGGCCCGGCAAGATAAAGCCGTCAATGCGGACATCCGCCGACGCCATCAAGGCCTGCAGCGCCGGGGGGACCAATTTATGAGCGCAAATCACCGAAAAATTGCTCAGGTCCGTCTGGGCGGCCGATAAAATGGCGGCCGCTATGGTGGGGGCAGTGGTCTCAAACCCGACACCGAGAAATACCACCTTTTTAGCGGGATTTTTTTTGGCGATTTCAAGAGCGTCAAAAGTGGAGTAAACCACCCGGATATCCCGGCCTGCGGCGCTTTCTTTTTGCAGAGACGACTTGGTACCGGGTACCCGCACTAAGTCTCCAAAAGTGGTTATAATGACATCATCAAGCCGTGCAAGTTCGATGAAGGCATCGACCTCGGCCTGGTCGGTGACACACACCGGGCAGCCCGGCCCGGAAAGCAGTGAAATGGTCGGCGGCAACACCGAACGGATCCCGCTTCTAAAGATGGAAACCGTATGGGTTCCGCACACCTCCATTAAGCGGACATCCTTTGTGCTGATGGATTTGATTTTTTGGATTAATTGTTGAGATATCTCCGCATCCCGGAATTCATCAATGTGTTTCAATGTCATATTACAAGTCCGTGGTTAATTGTTAGTTGTCAGTTGTTTTGATCAGTTGCCCGATGCCCGCCGTATTTAGAAATAGAAAGTGTTTCAATTAAGACCGGCCGTAGTTGATTATATAATTCGATATATTTCCATTTTTATACAACGGACAACGGACTACAACCGACTAACGGCGGCAGCCACCATGGCCTGCCCAAGTGATATGCCCCCGTCATTGGCGGGAACCCGCTGGTGAGCGAATACCTCAAAATCACGGGATGCCAGCTCATAGATCATACCGCTTAACAGTATGGAATTTTGAAAACACCCCCCGCTCAATACGATCCGATTCAATTCGCTGTCCCGGCGGACGCCTGCGCATATCTCTGAAAACAGGGCAATCAGGGTTTTGTGAAACTTTATGCCGATTTCCGCAATTGACAGGCCGTTTTGAACATCCTTTACAACACCGCGTATAATGGGGGCCGGTAAAATCCGGATGGGATCTTCCGGTCCCCTCAACCATTCGACGTCATAAATTGAATCAATATCATCCGCTGCCAGCATTTCCAATTCCATGGCCGCCTGCCCTTCGAAATTGACCTGGTTACGGATACCGATGATGGCGGCCACACCATCAAACAGGCGACCCAGGCTGGAGGTTGGCGGACAGTTGATGCCCTTTTGAATCATTTCCACCATGATTTTTAATTTTTGCGAATCATTTTGTTTTAAAACCGGAAGATCCAGTTCCCAAAAAGCGTCGCCGAAGGCATCATGCAGATAGCTGATCGCCATGCGCCAGGGTTCCTTTATGGCGGCGGCGCTGCCCGGCATAGGCACATATGCCAGATGCGCCATCCTTTCGAATTGCTTGGCCTCGGCCACCAGCACTTCACCCCCCCAGATGGCGCCGTCGCTGCCGTAGCCGGTTCCGTCAAATGACAGGCCGATGACCGCGCCTTCCAGTTGGTGTTCGGCCATACCGCTAACGATGTGGGCATGGTGGTGCTGGACTTCGATACGGCGGGTTTTTGTCTGTTCTCTGGCGAAGCGGGTGCTCAGATAGTCCGGATGCATATCACAGGCGATTATTTCAGGCTGGATCTCGAGAATGCGCTGAAAATGGCCCACCGTCAGCTGAAAAAAATCCAGGGTGATTTTGTTTTCAAGATCCCCGATGTGCTGGCTTAAAAAGGCCTTGTCCTCTTTGGTAATGCAAATCGTATTTTTCAACTCGGCGCCGCAGGCCAGAATCGGTGGAACCGCACGGTTTAAAAATAGCGGGATCGGCACAAACCCCCGTGAGCGTCGAATATAGCGGGTATGACCGGCGCTATGCCTGACAATGGAATCATCACTGCGCAAATAGATGTCGCGGTTATGAATTAAAAAATAGTCGGCAATATCGGCAAGGCGTTCAAAGGCATCTTCATTATCAATGGCGATGGGCTCATCGGTTAGATTCGCGCTGGTCATGACAAGCGCGGCAAACCCATGATTTAAGAGCAGGTAGTGCAGCGGCGTATAAGGCAGCATCACACCCCAGTATTTATTGCGGGGCGCCACCGCTTCCGAAATGGCGCTGGATGTCTTTTTTTGCAACAACACAATCGGGCGCTGCACGGCGGTCAGCAGTTTCTCTTCTGCGGGCTGCACCCGCGCATATTTTCGAATACCTTCCAGATCGGCGGACATGATGGCCAAGGGCTTTTCTTCGCGCATCTTACGCTTGCGAAGCCGGATGACCGCTTCACTGTTTTGCGCATCAGCCACCAGGTGATATCCGCCAAGTCCTTTGACAGCCACAATCTGCCCCCGGCGGATGAGATCGGCCGCCTTTTTTATGGGATCATCGGTGTCAACGGGTTGCCGGCGATTTGTATAAAGGCTGACATGCGGCCCGCATTGGGCACAGGCATTCGGTTGGGCGTGAAAGCGCCGGTTGGCGGGGTCATCGTATTCAGCCTGGCAGGCCGCACACATCTTAAAATGCCGCATGGAGGTTTTGGGCCGGTCATAGGGAATGTCATCGATGATGGTGTAGCGCGGCCCGCAGTTGGTGCAGTTAATAAACGGATACAGATAGCGCCGGTCACCGGAATCGAAAAGCTCCCCCAGGCAGTCATCACAAACGGATACATCCGGTGAGATCAGGGTGGACATTTGGGCCTGGCCCCTGCTTTTCACGATCCTGAAATCCGCATATGGCTTTACAGATTCGGTGTGCCCGGCGATTTCGACAACATGGGCCAGCGGCGGACATTTTGCAACCAGGTCTGTTTCAAAAGCCCGGATGCGCTGCGGTGGGCCTTCGACGTGAATCGATACCCCGGCAGCGGTATTGGCCACCTCACCTTTCAAATCGTATTGATTGGCAAGATTGTAAACAAAGGGCCGAAAACCGACTCCCTGAACAATGCCGTTCACATCAATTCTTTTGGCTGTAGTGTTGTTCGGCATAACGACATCAATGGCGTGGTGTCCGGGTGGGGCGGTGGGCGCGCGAAATTGTTTTAGTTCTGGTTGGATTCTCTTTTCTCTACCGCGGTGATGGCCTCGCGCAACAGGTCCAGGGTCTCCTGAGCCGCCGCTTCATCGAGTTTCTGGATGGCAAAACCGGCGTGCACGATGACATATTCACCGACCCGGGCATCTTCGAGAAGCAACAGACTGGCTTCTCTTTGAACCCCTTCCACATCAATGGTTGCCATATTATTTTCAATCTTCGTAATCTTAGAGGGGATTGCCAGACACATTATCTATGTTTCCTTTCACTGAATATTCCGCACCTAAGCGGTCAAGCTCTGCGAGCACCATGTCGATCACATCAACAAGTTTGGCCTGTGTTACCGGCGTCAAGTCAATGCACATCGTATCAATATCTTCAGGCTCAATACCAATGATGACCGTCTCTGGCACGTGATCCAGCGCCTGGCAGAGTGTTAGCGCTTCCAGAAAATCGACCTGATGCAAAGAATTTTTAGCCCGAATGCGCCCCGGGATCTCATCACCTTCCAGACGGTACAAATCTCCGGGCTTACCTTTGTTACGGATGGCATCCACGACGATAAGGTGATTGGGTTTGGAAATCACCCCCAGCAGATTGACTCCCAGCACCCCCCCATCCACCAGCAGGACCTCATCCGAAAATTGGTATTCCCGCTGCATTTTTTCGACCACCCGTACGCCAAATCCTTCGTCGGAATACAGGGTGCAGCCGATGCCCAGAACCATCACATCGACCGCATAAATTTCATCAAAGGGGCTTTGATGGGACAATTTTCACCTTTTTGAACCGCCAATTAAAGGGCGGGCGTTACGCCCGCCCTTAGAAATGACGATTGGAGATTTTTTTGACCAAGAGCGTCTTATTACACCAAAACAGGACTAACCGTCAACACCATAAAAAACGGCTCCCCGCAAATTCGGGAAGCCGTTTCCAGCAACATGGCCTAAGGGCTCCTTAGAGCGCTTTGACCTTGTAAACCTCGTTTGAATCCGGATCGATGACATGCACACCGCAGGCAATACACGGATCGAAGGAATGTACTGTTCGCAGGACTTCCAGAGGTCGTTTGGGATCCGCTACCGGTGTGCCGATCAGAGATTCTTCAACCGGACCCAATTTGCCTTTTGCATCCCGCGGGCACAGGTTCCAGGTCGACGGCACAACGTACTGGTAGTTCTTAATTTTCTTATTTTCAATTTGGACCCAGTGCCCCAGGGATCCTCTGGGAACGTCGTTTAAGCCAACCCCCGTTCCGCTTTCAGGCATTTCATAGGGCTCAAAGGTTTTGGTATCACCTTTTTTGACGTTCTCGATGAGTTCCATGACCCAGGTCTGCACGCGTTCACCGATTACCAGGGACTCAATTCCCCTGGCAGCTGTGCGACCCAGCGTCGAGAACAACGCATTGGCATCTATACCCAGCGTCTGCAGGACATTGTCAACAACGGGCTTAATTTCTTTGTGGCCCTTGGCATAGGCGACCAGAACACGTGTCAACGGGCCGACCTCGCAGGGTTCGCCGTCGTAACGCGGCGCCTTGAACCAGGTATATTTGCCGTCACCCGGTTTGTATTGCGGGTTTTCCTGCAACGGTTTGGTTTCACCTTCATAGGGATGTCTGGCCGGACCGTCTTCATACCAGCCCCGGGTAACATCCTCTGAAACCCGGGCCTGATTGGCCATCTTTACACCGGCGAGATTGCGTTTCATAATAACGCCCCTGGGCATAAAGAGGCTGTCGGGCTCGTTATCGGATTCGGGAAATTCACCCCATGCCAGGAAGTTGCTGGTACCGCCGATGGCGCCCCAGTCCTTGTAAAAAGAAGCGACTGCCAGCAGATCCGGAATATAAACGTTTTTAATAAAATCCTGGGTTTCTTTGGTGATATACAAAAATTCGGCGATACGATCCGGTTTAAGATCTCTGACGCAGGTCACACCACCGACCACCAGTGACTGCGGATGCGGATTCTTACCGCCGAAAATAGCATGCATTCGCGCCGCTCGTGCTTGTAGACGAATAGCCTCTACATAGTGTGCCACCGCTAACAGGTTGGCTTCGGGCGGCAGTTTGTATGCAGGATGGCCCCAATACGCATTGGAAAAGGGCCCCAACTGGCCGCTGTCGACAAAAGCTTTAACGCGTTGTTGAACATTTCTGAAATAGACCGTCCCACCCCAAGGCGCATTGCTGACATTATCGGATAAAGCCGCCGTTTTCTTAGGATCGGCCTGAAGGGCGCTGACAATATCCACCCAGTCCAAAGCATGCAGATGATAAAAGTGCACAATATGATCATGCTGGAATTGGGCGCCCATTAGCAGGTTACGAATGATGCGTGCGTTTTGTGGAATTTTGACACCCACTGCGTTATCGACTGCCCTCACCGAGGACAGAGCATGTGTGTACGTTCAGACACCGCAGGAGCGTTGCACAAAATGGTGGGCATCCCGGGGATCTCTGCCTTGCAGAATCATCTCTATACCCCGGAACATCTGGCCTGAACTCCAGGCATTGACCACCTTGCCGCCGGCCACCTCGACCTCGATTCGAAGGTGACCCTCAATTCTGGTGACTGGATCTATGGTTATTCGCTGTGCCATATGGTTCCTCCCTTTTTTTCCTGGATCGCTTTGCTAAGACTAGAGTTCCTCGTAAAACGGCGTAAAATTATCCCAAAATTTCGGCTCGCTGCAACCGATGCAGGGATGACCGGCTTCGACCGGCCAACTGGTGCCGTCATTGAATTTGGCCACCGGGCAGTTGTTGTAGGTCTCCGGACCTCTGCAGCCCACTTTGTATAGGCAATAGCCCATTGCGGCCTCCTCGGAACCGAATTGCTCTACAAATTCCTCATTTTCAAAATGAGACCGTCGCGGACACTGATCATGGATGGTTTTCCCATAACCAAACAACGGACGGCCCAGGTCATCCAGGGCGGGAAGTTTGCCGAGCAGCAGGTAATTGACCACCGTACCGACAAAATTGACAGGATTGGGTGGACACCCGGAAATGTTAACCGTCTTGATCCCCAAAGTTTCACCAACTCCCTTGTACCCGCCGGGATTAGGTTTCGCTGCCGGAATATTGCCGAAGCTGGAGCACCCGCCGATGCAGATCACACCGGCTGCTTTGGGAATGACGTCTTTGGCAATGTCCAAAAATGTCCGGCCGGCAATTTTGCCGTATCCACCGTCAAATTTGGTGGCAATGGCACCTTCAACCACGCAGATGAACTTACCCGCATATTTTTTTACTGCCATGTGAAGTTGATCCTCGGCCTGCTGTCCCGCAGCCGCCATGACCGTCTCATGATATTCCAGGGAAAGAACCTCAAGAATCAATTCGTCTAAATAGGGGTATTGAGTCCTGAGAATTGCCTCGGAACAACCGGTGCATTCCGCGAAATGCAGCCATATCACCGGTGGGCGCTGCGCCGGTGCGGCAAAGACTTCGGCCACCTTTGGCACAAACGATGACGAGAGCCCCATCGCCGCCGTCAGGAACGTACAGTATTTCATGAAGTCCCTTCGGGTGACGCCTTTGCTCTCTAACCTTTCATTAAATGCCTTTTCCGTTTCCATTTGCACCTCCTCCTTGATGCGATTAAGCAAATTTTCTTACTTCCTATAGCTTGAACAAAAAGGTTTTAACGCGCGGATTTCGCCGCTCCAATTTAAACCGGCGATTTCCATCGTTGGCAGGACTAAAAAGGAATGTTGCGTCTACAAAAGTCGCAAAGTCAATTTTTTTTATATATTGCAGCAGAATTCGGAGAGTTATCAAAAAAATAGTCACAACTCAAAAAACTGAATGTGATTTTTTAAAACAAGTACCAATTAAAGTCAATGAAAAAATGGAGAGCCGCTTACAGCATAAAGATCAGGCTCAGCTTTCCTCATTGGTATCCCCATATTCGTCATCCGCAATTTTTAAAGAGGAGTCCAGCTTTTTAGGATGGTCTTCATTCTCATAATCAGATTCAAAATCATCTTCCAACAGCTCATCCATTTCTTCGTCCTGCTTTTCATCCGGATCT
>JASFIX010000009.1:0-18789 GCA_050122435.1 Desulfobacterales bacterium | reverse complement strand
GCCTACATTCCCTCCACTGACACCTATATTCAGAAGGATTCATCCATCAATGACATGATTGACAAACTGCGCCATTCCGCTACCCGGTCGGTACTGTCGCGCAGAGATATTGTAGTTGTGGCCAGCGTTTCATGTATTTTCGGACTGGGTGCGCCTGAGGATTATCTTGACATGCGGGTGGATGTTAATACTGGTACGGAACTGGGTCGGGATAAGCTTCTGTACGAGCTGATTTCGATGCACTACGAGCGCAACGATATTGATTTCCATCGAGGGGTATTTCGGGTGCGCGGTGACCGGGTAGAAATTTTTCCGGCCTACGAAGAAGACGAGGCCATTCGAATCGATTTTTTCGGAGATCAGGTTGAAGACATCGCTTTAATTGACGCCCTGAGAGGGAAGGTGCTCAAGCGTTTGAAGCAGACCACCATTTTTCCGGCCAGCCATTATGTAACTTCAAGAGTAACGCGCAAACATGCCTGCGATACCATAACGGCTGAACTCAAAAAGCGCATCGCCTATTTCAGAAATGAAAACAAGTTGATTGAGGCCCAGCGCATCGAAGAACGGACCCATTTCGATCTGGAAATGATGCAGGAACTCGGGTACTGCCACGGTATTGAAAATTATTCCCGGCATCTGACCGGACGAAAACCCGGTGAACCTCCGCCGACCCTGTTAAGTTATTTCCCTGAAGATTATCTATTGGTGATTGACGAAAGTCATATTGCCATTCCGCAGCTTCGAGGTATGTATCGGGGAGACCGGTCTCGCAAAAAAACCCTGGTCGAATACGGATTTCGCCTGCCTTCCGCACTTGATAATCGTCCGCTTAAATTCGAGGAATCCCAGGCACGCATTTCTCAGGTGATATTCGTCTCCGCTACTCCGGCGGACTATGAGCTTTCCGAAGCCAGGGACGCTTTAGTTGAGCTTATTGTTCGGCCCACCGGGCTGGTTGATCCGGCGGTAGAGGTGCGTAGCGCTCAAAATCAAGTGGACGACCTTTATGAAGAGATTTTAAACCGCCAGGAACGCCGCGAACGGGTCCTGGTAACCACGCTTACGAAACGGATGGCTGAAGATCTTACCGAATATTATTCCGACCTCGGTATTCGTGTCCGCTATCTGCATTCAGATATCAACACACTCGAGCGCATGGATATTATTCAGGATCTCCGACGGGGTAAATTTGATGTTCTGGTTGGCATTAACCTGCTGCGGGAAGGACTGGATATCCCCGAAGTTTCACTGGTGGCGATTCTGGATGCAGACAAGGAGGGTTTTTTACGCTCCACACGATCTTTAATCCAGACCTTCGGGCGGGCTGCCAGAAACGCCCGGGGAACAGTTTTGTTATATGCGGACACCGTCACCCGTTCCATGCAACAGGCGATAGACGAGACCCGGCGGCGCCGAAAAATTCAAAATGCTTATAATGAAGCGCATGGTATCACGCCGGAAACCATTCGCAAAGAAGTAACTCAAATCTTTGATTTCGGGCAAGAAGTTGAGACCGCCTCTCCCCATGAAGTCGCCGAAGATTTGACTCAATACAAATCACTGGACGATGTTGATGATATAATTAAATCTCTGGACGCTGAAATGCAGGCAGCCGCCAAGGCGCTGGAATTTGAGCGTGCGGCTGAACTTCGTGATCAAATTAAGCGGCTAAAGAAACTGGTTATCTTCGAAGTTTAATACTCGGTTTAGCCCGTTTAGCCCGTTTGCCCGTTGCCGGTAAACGATTAGCTCAGACAATTTTCAGATTTAAACCGGCTCAACGGGCTTAACGGGCTCAACAGGCCAACCTATTAATTTCGCATTAATGATGAAGAAACTCACCGAACATAAAGCACAGCCTTTGAACATCGAAGAAAAACTATCCCATACGAGCCATGAGCCCGGCGTGTATCTCCTTAAAGATGAAAACAATGTGATCATCTATATCGGCAAGGCTCTTGACCTTAGGAAACGGTTGGCCGCCTATTTTAAAAACTCAGGCCATGCCGACATGAAGACCGGTGTGCTGGTCCATAAAATTCATGATTTTGATACGATTATCACCGGTAACGAAAAAGAGGCGCTGATCCTGGAATCCAATATGATCAAGCGTCACCGACCGCGTTACAACGTGGTGTTAAAAGACGACAAGCGCTATCCTTCTTTGCGATTGGATCCTAAGGAAAAATATCCCGCTTTTTCGATCGTGCGCAAAATCGGCCAAGACGATGCCATGTATTTCGGCCCCTTTGCTTCAGCTCAAGCCGTCCGTGAAACCCTTAAAACCATCAACAAAACCTTTAAATTGCGAAAATGCCGGGCCAGTGATTTTAAAACCCGCACGCGCCCCTGCCTCCATTGCCAGATGGAAGGGTGTCTGGCGCCCTGCTGCCTGGATGTCGACCCGCAGGTTTACCGGGATCATATCAATGAAGCCATCATGTTTCTCAGGGGCCGCACTACCGATCTGATTGCAAAGGTTAAAAACCAAATGGATGCTGCTGCCCGGGCGCAGGAATTCGAAAAAGCGGCTCGCATCAGGGACAAAATGTTTTCACTTGAAAGAACGATTGAAAAGCAAATTGCTGTTACCACCGATTTTCAGGATCGGGATGTGTTTGCGATCGTTAGATCCAACGGCAATGCACTGGTCACCGTTTTTAATGTTATGGGAGGCTTCATCAAAGGCACGCGGCATTTTAGTTTCGAAGAGATTATGTCAACCAACGCTGAGGCGCTAGGCATTTTTATCCGGCAATATTATGAAAAAACGGTTTCGCTGCCAAAAGAAATATTGGTTTCCACTGACATGCAAGATGCACCATTGATCGAAGGGTGGTTCAGAACGGTTAAAGGCAAAAAGGTAAAAATCCTGAATCCTAAAAGAGGGGAAAAAGCAAAATTGCTGGCCCTGGTCACCCACAACGCCGAAAAAGAACTGCGTGAGCTGATGGCCGCGAAAACCGCGGAGATGGAGCTGCTGTTAAGGCTTCAAAAAAAGCTTGGACTGCCCAGATTGCCCGAACGGATCGAATGTTTCGACAACTCCAATATATCGGGCACCGAACCGGTTGCCGGCATGGTCGTCTTTGAAAAAGGCAAAGCGAAGAAGTCAGCATACCGTAAGTTTAAAATTAAATCCGTACCGGCTCACGATGATTATGCGTATATGTCGGAGGTATTGAAACGCAGATTGAGGAAATCTCATTCGAAGCGAAAATCCCAACCACTTCCGGATTTGTTAATGGTCGACGGTGGCAGGGGACAGCTGAATATTGCGCTGGCGGTGATCAGGGAATTATCACTCGAAGGCCAGTTTGAAATAATTGCTATTGCCAAAAAGGATGAAAAAAAGGGCGAGCCCCGGGATAAGATATTTAAACCTCGCAGGACCAATCCGGTTGGTTTCGGCAAAGACGCAGATTTGCTTCTCTTCCTGCAGCGTATAAGAGACGAGGCGCATCGTTTTGCCATTACATTTCACCGCAAGCGCCGGGCCAAAACCACGCTGCAATCCGAACTGGATGTGATACCGGGCATCGGCAAAAAAAGAAAAGCAATTCTATTGAAGCATTTCAGGAGTGTAAAAAAAGTCCGGGAAGCAGACATCGACCAGTTAAAGGCGCTTCCCGGAATTACGCGTTCGGCAGCTGAAGCTGTATACAATTACTTCAACACATAACCCAAATGGTTATTTTAGCGTCAGGTGCCGAATACAACAGAATACTCATGTCAGTCACCTGGTTCAAAGGTTCTGCGTTCAACGGTTCAGAGGCTAAATAATTGAAGATATAGCAGAAGCAAAACCTTTAAACCTATGAACCCTGAACCCTGAACCTGGAACCCATTAATAATCCAACTTTTTAAGGACGTCTTTGAGCTCCTGAACCGCGGCCGCAGAATTCTGTAGCGCCGATTTTTCGTCTTCGGTCAAGGTGATCTCAATAATATCTTCAACCCCGCCGGCACCTAATTTAACTGGAACACCGATGAACAGGTCTTTTAGGCCATATTCGCCCTGCAGATATACGGCACAGGGCAAAATTTTCTTTTTGTCTTTGATAATCGATTCGGCCATTTCAACTGCAGCGGATGCCGGTGCGTAATACGCACTGCCGGTTTTCAGCAAACTAACGATTTCAGCGCCGCCATTACGGGTGCGATCAACCAGCGCGTCAATGCGGTCCTGAGACAGCAATTCGGTAATGGGAATTCCAGCGACTGTGGAATATCTCGGCAGCGGAACCATGGTGTCACCGTGTCCACCAAGAACAAAGGCATGGGTGTTTTCAACAGAAACCTTAAGCTCCATAGAAATAAACGCCCGAAAGCGAGCCGAGTCCAAGACCCCGGCCATACCCATCACGCGTTCTTTGGGAAAACCGCTCACCTCATAGGCCACATGACACATGGCATCCAACGGATTGCTGACGATAATCAGAATGGCATTCGGTGATAAAGCGGCAACCTGCTGCGTTACGGTTTTGACGATACCGGCATTGGTGCTGATCAGATCATCGCGGCTCATTCCCGGTTTTCTCGGAATACCCGCGGTGATAATAACGATGTCGGACTCTGCTGAGGCATCATAGGCATTAGCGCCTGTCAGATGGGCATCATGTTTTTCAACCGGTGCCGCTTCAGTCAGATCCAGGGCTTTGCCCTGTGGAACGCCTTCAAGAATGTCGATTAAGACCACATCGCAGAGTTCTTTTTCTGCCAACCGCTGTGCGGCGGTAGCACCAACATTTCCGGCTCCAATAACGGTTACTTTTCTGTCCATGAGATGCTCCTTCCATTAATAATCTAAATGGGTTAGGAAAAAATATAGTTTAATATACCCCTGCCGGGTGATTAAAAAAAGGTACGATGGCTAACATAATTTCGAATATTGTCAACCGATTTATCTGGTGCTCAAATATTGACAGGAAGCACAAAAATAGGATAAATTATAATTACTTCGACAAATTCGGGCTTTTTTAAGGTTAACAAATTAGCCTTTGCGAATAGAAACACATGGTCTCTTGGTGCTGACCGGTTTTTTTTGCAGTTTGATGTTGCTAACTATTCTATATCTAAAGAAAATGTGGTTTTGACCCGATATAGTATTGATGAATTCAATATTTTCGGGATCTAGAGTGTTCCATTTATGGCTATTGTTAATCTAAAAAAAAGACAGATTGAATGCAAAATCGTTTATTATGGCCCTGGCCGTTGCGGCAAGACAACGAATCTCGAATATATCCATAAGAGTTTTAAAAATCAAGTGATGGGAGAAATGGTCTCCATCAACACCGATGGAGACCGGACGCTTTTCTTTGATTTTTTACCGTTGAACCTTGGTAAAGTAAAAGGTTGTGATCTTCGCGTTCAATTATACACCGTTCCCGGACAGGTCCGGTACAGCTCTACCCGCAAACTGGTGTTAAGAGGGGCCGACGGTGTTATTTTTGTGGCCGATTCGCTGGAAGTCCGGCGGGAAAAAAATATGATGGCCCTCAAAGACCTGGCGCAAAACCTCAAAGATTACGGTCTCAGCATTTTCAAAGTACCTTTGGTCTTACAATACAACAAGAGAGATCTTGCTGCAGAGAATATTACCATCATGGATCTTAAGAAAATGGAGCATGATCTCAATCGACAATTGAAGGTTCCTTCTTTTCCGAGTGCTGCCTTAAAAGGGGAGGGTGTCGGCAAAACCCTGCATGCCTGCTTGAAGCTTGTTATGCAATCGGTCCAAAGCGAATTTACTTAAGTCGTCGAATAACTTATGAATAACAATGTGTCGCTCTCAGGAAGCCTGAATTTTCTGAATCTAGGCGAATTATTAAATTTGCTTGGTACCAACGGCAGTTCCGGTGTGCTGCACATCAAAACCAACCATTCATCACAAGCCGGACTGGTGTACTTGGATAAAGGAAATCCGATAAATGCGGTCAACGGTTCGCTTACCGGACTGGATGCCGTTTTTTCCCTGTTTGGTTGGACCGATGGCCAGTTTGAATTCGTCCAGGAAAATGTCACCTGCGAGAAAGAGATTACCAAAAGCCGCATGGAAATTATTCTGGACGGACTCCGATTGCTGGATGAGGGCAAAATCGAAAAGGTGGGACCCTCCCAAGCAGCCGCCAAAACCGCGCCCGAAACGCAAACCGTATCCGGCAAACTCCCTTTAATCAAAGGACCTCTGGTCGATTATTCATATGTCGTAGACGAAGAAGGATTTTATGACGGTGATGAAATCGTTCAAGAAGGCAACCACGGCGATTGGATATGGGTTATTTTAGAGGGTACTGCTGAGATTACTAAAGAGGCCGACGGCGGTCCGATCGAAATATTAAGAATCGGCGATGGTGCATTTCTGGGCAGTGTTGCCGCTCTAATTTCAGGCGGCAGAGTGCGCACCGCAACCGTAAAAGCGGTCGGCAACGTGCAATTGGGAATGCTCGATTCACAGCTGCTGGCCAATGAGCTCGCCAATGTGTCTTCTGACTTCAAAGGCCTGTTAACCAGCATCGATTCAAGGCTGAAACAGGTTATCAATATGGCCGTTGCCTATAAAAATAATAATAACAATTTCGATGGTTTAATTAAAAGTAAAAAACAACTGATCAAACAGGGTCAAAAAGAAGAACGCCTATTCATCATTAAGGATGGTGTGGCGATTATCGCCCGGCAAACCGAAAATGGTTATGTGCCGCTCGCGCAATTGAAAAAGGGGGATTATTTCGGAAAAATTCCGTTTCTGGATATGGGCCACGAACCGTATTCCGCTGCCGTATTTTCATCGGAAAATCTCAAGTTAGCGGCTGTTAACACGGATAAACTCAAATCGGAACATGAAGGGCTGTCTTCCACCCTTAAAAATATCATTGAACATCTGGCGACTTCGGTTTCGGTAACCACTGTGGTTACCTGCGATTATAAAAAAAAATAGGCTTAAAAAAGGGCCGGCCTAAAACGAAAACTGACAAACTGATGTGAGGACCATGACTATCCAAGAAAAAAGAAAACATGCTCGAATCGAATCACTGAATCTTTCATACGTATGCTTGGATGAAAATAACCAGGTTATCAAGCAAGGGATGGGACGGTCCCTTAATGTGTCCGAATCCGGTATCTTGTTGGAAACCCATTTTCCCATCGATGATCAGAATATCGTCAGGCTGACTCTCGGATTGGAAGAGGATCTGATCGATGTAAAGGGACGTCCGGTACACACCCGTATAAATGATGCGGGAAAGTATGAAGTGGGCATCGAGTTTCTCAAATCCAATGCGAAAACCCGCAAAGCCCTCAAGAAATTCATCGATACTTACCAGGAAAAAAGCAAATAAGCGTAAAATCAAAAAAAACTCTCTGATTCACCTTCTGCCTCTTGACCTTCGCCTCATAATATCCCATATAAATACGTCCGGGCTTAGCCCGTGTGCTGTCATTTCGAATTTCAATTAATTACAGGCCAAAGCTGTGGATTTAATTTGTAATACAGTCGATTATAAATTTCTATTTCACAAAGAGAGGGATGAATATCATGAATAAAACCATCAGTGAGACCGAGTTTGCAGAGTTGAAACTTTTGAAACGCGGTAAGGTTCGCGATGTTTACGACCTGGGAGAACATCTTTTAATGGTCGCAACAGATCGCATATCCGCATTTGACGTCGTTATGCCGAACCCCGTACCTGACAAGGGAGTTATTTTAACTCAGATTTCCCTGTTCTGGTTTGATATTATGCAGCCGCTGATCCAAAATCATGTGGTTGCCAAGGATGTGAAAGCGTACCCGGAGATTTGCCAGCCGTATGCAGACGCTTTACAGGGTCGAAGCATGCTGGTCAAAAAGGCACAGCCACTGCCGGTTGAATGCATCGTCAGAGGTTATATTTCAGGCTCGGGCTGGAAAGAATATACGGATTCAGGCACCGTTTGCAGTATTGCATTGCCTGAAGGCTTGAAGGAATCCCAGCAATTGCCGGAACCTATTTTCACGCCGTCTACCAAGGCCGAGCAGGGCGAACATGATATCAATATTGACTTTAACCAAGCCGCCAATCTGATCGGAACGGAAAAAGCCGAAAAGGTCCGGGATATCAGTATCGCAATTTACAAAAAGGGAGCAGAGCTGGCAGATCAAAAGGGAATTATCATTGCGGATACCAAATTTGAATTCGGTTCGATTGGTGAAGACATCATCTTGATCGATGAGATATTAACCCCGGACTCATCACGTTTCTGGCCTAAGGAGAGCTACAACCCGGGCGGACCTCAAAAAAGCTATGATAAGCAGTACCTCCGCGATTATCTGAGTACCTTAGACTGGGATAAAAAAGCACCTGGCCCCGAGCTGCCTGATGATGTGATTGCAAACACCCGTCAGAAATATCTGGATGCATTAACCCAGCTTAGCGGCGACAGCCATGGACTCTAAATCTTCTGATGATCAGAATGTCTCGCAAGACATATCGTCAGATCATAGCGTCAGTTTCCATTACCAGATTATTTCACTGGCTGACATTGATACCGAAGATCTGACCTTTCGGATTACAACCGGTAGCGACATCGATGATTTAATGGTTTCAATTCAGAATATCGGATTGATACAGCCGCCGGTATTGAGAGCGAATTCGTCAGGATATACCATTGTTTGCGGGTTTCGTCGGATTGCCGCATGTCGCAAACTCGGCTGGACCCATATAACCGCCCGCGTTTTAGAAAAAAGCGCCGACCGCTTTAAAACAGCTCAGCTGTCAATTGCCGACAATTCACTTCAGCGATCACTTAATCTGGTGGAAGCATCCCGGGCATTGAAACTACTGGAAGATTTTGGTCCGGATCCTCAACTGCGAAGAGAAGCGGCTGAGGCACTGGGCTTGCCGATTAGCCGGTCGGCAGCCCCCGCAATAAAAAAAATATGTCGGCTGCCCTTATCGGTTCAAAAAGGCATTTTGAAAGAGACCATCAATTTGTCGATGGCGCTTGAGCTGGGCGGATTGGATCCGGCAACTGCCGAAGATCTGGTCCAGCTATTTGATCAGCTTAAAGTCGGTTTGAACAAACAAAGAGAATTGCTTTTGCTGCTCAAAGAAATTGCCGAACGGGAAGACACCGCCATCCCGCAGCTGATTGCAGAAAAGCCCTTGCAGGAAATATTAAAGACCGCTGAAATGGACAGAGCCGTTAAGCGTCAAAAAGTTCGATCCTATCTTAGACGGCGTCGGTTTCCTGCCATAACAAAAGCTGAAACAGAATACTTTAAGTGGCTCAAACAGCTTAAATTGGGGCAAAATATCAATTTGACTCCACCCAAAGATTTTGAAGGCAGCACGTTTAGCATGACCCTGCGCTTTAATAATCGCCAGGACCTCAGTGACCTGAATAAAAGACTTGAAAAAATAATTCAAAATCCCGCGCTAGGCAAAATCCTCGATTGATCAAGTTATGCGAATCTCACAACTTTTCATCGATCGGCAAGTTGCCGACCATCCCATCACCCAATCCATTCAGTCGCGTCTGAAACTGACTCCTGAAGCGGTCCGCAATGCACAGCAGGTTTATGAAGCGGTTTCATCCGCTCCGGATCCGGTACAGCAGGGCAAGGAAACCCTTTACCTGACCCGTAACCGCGGCGCTTTTTTTAAGAAATGCCCGGGAACCCGCCATTATACCTGCTGCGACTATCAGATTCTGCACATTGGCACTTTCTGCCATATGGATTGCACCTACTGTGTTTTGCAGACCTATTTTCACCCTCCCATCCTCCAATATTTCGTAAACCATGAAGATCTAATGAGGGAATTGGACACGGTTTTGGGGAAATCCCAAAATAAAATACAGCGGATCGGTACCGGTGAATTTACCGACAGCCTAATCTGGGAGACATGGACCGATTTGTCGCATCTGCTGGTGCAACGATTTGCTGCCCAGAAGCATGCGGTTCTCGAGTTAAAAACAAAAACAACCGCCATCGAGCGATTGCAAAACCTGAAGCATAACCGCAAGACCATCGCAGCCTGGTCCTTAAATACCAACCATATTATCCATACCCAGGAACGGGCAACAGCCAGTCTGGCGGCCAGGCTCAAAGCAGCTGCCAGCTGTGAATCCTGGGGTTATCCGCTGGCGTTTCATTTTGATCCTCTGATCCTTTATGATGGTTGCGAAGAAGATTACACCCGGGTCATTGAAAGTTTGTATTCTCAAGTCTCGGCGGATAAAATCGTTTGGATCAGCCTGGGTACCCTGCGGTTTCCGCCGTCGATTAAAAGCGTGATTCAGAAACGTTTTCCGAATTCTAAAATTATCTATGAAGAATTCATCAAATGTCCGGACGGTAAAATGCGCTATTTTAAACCACTGCGAATTAACCTGTACCGCAAAGTGGTTGCATGCATCCGCGATCATGCGCCGGATGCAGTGGTTTATCTGTGCATGGAGGATGATGAAGTCTGGCAAAAATCTCTGGGTTTTATACCCGATGATGTCGGCGGATTGCCGCACATGCTGGATCACAGCGCTGCAAAGCATTGCCAACTTAAATCATACGGCATCCCATAATCAAAGTGTTTGTTGTTCGTAGTAGGTTGTCAGTAGAATATGGTTTAATCCTTCATGGAAAATAATAGCGACGGACCACGAACAACGAACAACGGAGCGGATTTACAAGTATGAAGCAACTCATTGTTATAGCGTTTAGTTGTTTTTTATTTTTTGTGTTCCAAAAGACAGGTTCAGCTGATACCTGGAATCAGGTAAAATGGATTGTTGACGGAGACACGGTGGTTCTGATTGATGGGCAAAAGGTGCGCTATATCGGAATCAACGCTCCTGAACTGGCACATGAAAATCAGGACGCCGAGCCTTATGGGGTAGCGGCTAAAAGATTTAACGCCTTGCTGGTGAATCGCAAAAAAGTGCGACTGGAGTTCGACAAAGAGCGTTTCGATCACTACCAAAGACTGCTCGCCTATTTCTTTTTGGAAAACACTACCTTTGTAAACGCCGAAATACTTTCAAACGGTTATGCCTATCTACTGAAAAAGCGGCCCAATTTGAAATACGATAAGATTCTGCTGCAGTCACAGCGATCGGCCATGTCGGCTAAAAAAGGAATCTGGCAAAATTGGAAAGAGAAAAAAAACACGGTAATCGGTAACAAAAACTCATACCGTTTCCATCTGCCCACCTGTCCTTTCGGCAAGCGAATCAAACCTAAAAATCGAGTTATCTTTCGGAAAAAATGGGATGCTTACTGGGAAGGCTATGCACCGGCGAAACGGTGCATGCCGGTCTTTGAAATACCGGGAGACTGATTTGGCGGCTTGTTGCTGATTACCGGTTATTTAGGAGCTACTAGTTAGCTATATCAGGTTTCAGTGTTCAGGTGTCAGGTGTCAGTTTAGAGTATTTGAACTTCAGAAGTCTCAGACCTATCGATGCTGAAACCCGAAACCTGACACCTGAAACCTACTTATTCTTTAGCCCTGTTGGCCTCTTCGATGATTTTTTCTGCAATCTGGGCAGGGACTTCATCGTAATGGGAAAATTCCATGGTAAACATTCCCCGACCCCCGGTCATGGAGCGCAGGTCTGAGGCATAGCTCAAGAATTCCGCCATCGGCACCTGGGCATTGATCACTTGATTTTTCCCGGCGTTATCCATTCCCAGGACTTTACCGCGCCGGCCGTTTAGGTCTCCCATGATATCGCCCATGTAGTCTTCTGGAGTTGTCACCGTCACTTTCATGATGGGCTCAAGCAGAGTCGGACTGGCCCCTTCCGCCGCTTTTTTAAATGCCAGCGACCCGGCAATCTTGAATGCCATCTCAGAAGAGTCCACGGCATGATAAGATCCATCGTCCAGGGTAACTTTGAAATCAACGGTGGGAAAGCCGGCCAGCACGCCTTTCACAGCGGATTCTACGATTCCTTTTTCAACCGCTGGAATATATGTTTTAGGGATTGCACCGCCAACGATGGAATCAACAAATTCAAATCCGTTTCCGCGGGGCAGGGGCTCAATTTGAATCCAGCAGTCACCGAACTGGCCGTGTCCGCCGGTCTGTTTTTTATGTTTGCCCTGAACCCGGGCTTTGCCTTTGATGGTTTCCCGGTAGGGAACCTTTGGTGTATTTAACTGGGCTTCAACACTAAATTTGCGTTTCAGTTTCTCGAGAATCGTCTCAACATGGATCTGCCCCAGACCAGACAGCAGAATTTCCTTGGTTTCAGCCACGCGGTCCAATTTCACTGAAGGATCCTCTTCCAACAACTTGGACAAAGAAATGAAAATCTTGTCTTCATCACCCTTGGATTTAGCTGTCAGGGCGAATGAAATTAGACTTGGAAGGGGTTCGGCACAGGTATATTGAATTCTATTGGCCTCATCACAGAGGGTATCTCCGGTCCGGGTTTCTTTGAGTTTTGCCACAGCAACGATTGAGCCGGGTCCGGCCTCTGTAGCCGTTTTTTGTTCTTTGCCGGCCATGGTTAACAGTTGAGTGAATCTCTCTTTGGTATCTTTATTAGGATTGAAAAAGGTGCCGTCGCTTCCCAGCTTTCCGGAAACCACCCGGAAGATGTTCAATCGACCGGCATAAGGGTCTGCAACGGTTTTTACAACAAACCCGGAAAAAGGTGCATTTTCATCTGGAGACCGTTCAATTTCATCGCCGCTGGAGGCGTCCACGCCGGTTCTGGCACCGCAATCGATTGGTGAAGGCATGCTGGTGGTCACAAAATCCATTAAAAGGTCAACGCCGATGTTTCTGGTGGCCGATCCGCAAATTACCGGTACAAATGTATGTGACAGGGTGCCGCTGCGCAGGGCTGCATTTAAATCCTCGTCAGTCAGCTCCTCGCCTTCGAGATATCGTTCAATCAAGGCATCATCGGCTTCAGCGATGTTCTCAATCAGGGCTTCTCTTTCACTTTCGACCAGATCCTGTAACTCCGCGGGGATATCTTCTTTTTTGGGTTTGCCGTCCGCATCATACACGTATGCTTGGTTTCGGATCAGATCCACAATGCCGTTAAACTCAGATTCCGCACCGATAGGAAGTTGCAGGATAATCGGTTTGGGTTCAAAGCTGACTTTTGCATCTTCAAAAGTTCGATTAAAATCCGCCCGTTCGCGATCCAGTTTGTTGATAAAGATCACACAGGGCTGTTTAAACTCTTTAGCAAACTCCCATGCCAGTTCGGTTTGAACTTTGACACCGTCTACAGCATCAATGACGACAACCGCGCCGTCCGCCGCCTGCATACTGCTTTTGGTATCGGAGAAAAAATTCTGGTCGCCGGGGGTATCGATTAGATTTACGATATGGTTCTTCCAGCTCAATTGATGAAATCCGCTGCTGATACTGGATCTGCGCTTGAGTTCCTCGGGCTCGAAATCCATGGCCGTATTGCCTTCTTCTACCTTGCCAAACCGTTTAATGGTGCCGGATTTGTAAAGCATGGCCTCAGCCAGAGATGTTTTGCCGGCGCCCCCATGACCAATAAGTGCTATGTTTCTGATACGTTCCACCTTTTCGCTCATTTAGATACCTCTTTCCTTGGGTTTTATAACGAATAAATTTTTAAACGTGAATCTGTATCTTTTTCATTGAAAAAAATCAAGCCCAAAATAAGGCTAATGCGCGATTATTGACGGTTTAAAAAAATGAAAAATTCACGATTGCCCTTAGGGCCCAGCAGGGGTGACGCATAAACCGATTGTGGTATCAGCTGGATAGTGCGGAAAAAATCGGATAATTCGGTGATGACCCTTTGATGTATTCGTGGCTCTTTGACGACACCGCCTTTTCCGACCTGATCTTTGCCGGCTTCAAACTGCGGTTTTATCAGTGCCAAAATTGAAGCCTCTGGTTTCATGAATCGAATCACGGCCGGAACAACAATTTTTAGAGAAATAAAGGAAACATCGATGGTAATCAGATCCACCGGTTCCGGGATCGCATCATCTGGCATGTACCGAATATTTGTTCGCTCAATAACGATGACGCGCTGATTCTGGCGAATTTTCCAGGCCAGTTGTCCATATCCAACGTCCACGGCATATACACGTTCGGCGTCGTGTTGCAAGAGACAATCCGTAAAGCCCCCTGTAGACGCTCCCACGTCGACGCATACCGCTCCGGACACATCCAAAGGCAAATTCTGCAAAGCAGCCTCAAGTTTGAGCCCGCCTCTGCTGACATAAGGGTTTTCGTCGACTTTAACTTCGATTTTATCTTCGCTTGAGACAAAAAAACCCGGTTTGTCGATGGGTTGATCATTGACCAGTACCCGTCCGGCCATGATCATGGTTCTGGCCCGCTGACGGCTTTGAACCAGTCCCTTTTCAACAATGATTAAATCCAGTCGGTGTTTTTTTCGGGGCACTTGATTTCGCAATGCGAATGGATGATTGATTACACTACCTGGCTGCTTGGCCATTTGTCCTGCCGTTGGGCAGAAGCGGTCATGAGGCGTTTTGCGCTCTTAACAATGGCTTCAGCATTAATCTCGTATTTGGATCGGAGAAAATTTTGGGGACCATGTTCGACAAATGTATCTGGAATACCGATACGCTCCAGCTGAAAATCGGTTATTCCGGCGTCAGTGAGAGCCTCCAAAACAGCACTGCCGAATCCACCCTGCCGGACATTTTCTTCAACAGTAATGATACGCGGATTTTTTTGGGCCAGAGAGCAAATGAGTTCGACGTCCAGAGGCTTTACAAACCGGCAGTTTACGACAGTGGCGGATATACCCTGTTGAGACAAATCCGATTGGGCCTCCAGTGCATCGCAAACCGAACGACCGATAGCCAGGATCAGAACATCTTTGCCTTCCTTTAGTATTTCCGCTTTGCCGATGGGAAGCGGACGGATGTCTTTTTCGAGAATCGTTCCGGTTCCGGCACCACGGGGGTATCGAAAAGCAATCGGACCTTGATATTCCAGGGCAGTAACGAGCATGCGGCGCAGTTCATTTTCGTCTTTAGGAGCCATGACCACCATGTTGGGCAAATTCCGAAGATAGCCTAGATCAAACAGGCCATGATGGGTGGATCCGTCTTCACCGACGATACCGCCGCGATCAATGGCAAAAACCACATGCAAGGACTCCAGGCAGACATCATGTAATATTTGATCATAGGCGCGCTGTAAAAAGGTGGAGTAAATGGCAACCACCGGTTTCAGGTTTTCAGTGGCCAGGCCGGCGGCAAAGGTTACTCCGTGCTGTTCCGCGATTCCCACATCAAAGAATCTTTCCGGAAACTGCTCTGAGAACTGCGTCAGTCCGGTTCCCTCGGGCATCGCAGCTGTTACGGCAATAATATCAGGATCCGTTTTGGCCAGTTGGACCATGGTATCACCAAACACCTGGGTGTAAGACGGATTCGGGCTCTTTTGATCCAAACAGGTGCCGGTTTCGATTTCAAACTGGGTGCAACCGTGAAAATAAACCGGATTATTTTCAGCCGGCGGATAACCTTTGCCCTTTTGGGTATACACATGTAAAAGCACCGGTTCATTCAGTAATTTAATGTTATTGAGTATATCAATTAAATGATTCAATTTGTGCCCGTTGATGGGACCAAAGTATTCAAAATTAAAGGCTTCGAACAGCATCCCCGGGGTTACCAAAGTTTTCAAACTCTCTTCGGTTCTTTTGGCCAATTGATAAATGTCATCGCCAAATTTGGGCAGCGATTTTAAAAAGTCCCCCAGTTCTTTGCGCAGTTCTCGCATTTTTTTGCCGGAAAGCTTGCGGCTTAAAAAAGAGGATAGGGCACCGACATTGCGCGAGATCGACATTTCATTATCATTGAGAATCACGATAAGATCTTTGTCTTTATGGGTATCTCCCGCCTGGTTGAGACCCTCGTAAGCAATTCCGGCGGTCATTGAACCATCCCCAATAACGGCAATCACTTTGGCATTTTCGTCCTTGATATCTTTGGCGCAGGCGATGCCGAGACTGGCGGATATGGAGGTGCTGCTGTGTCCGGTTGAAAAGGCATCATAAGGGCTTTCGCTGCGGCGGGTGAAGCCGGAAATTCCATCGTATTGGCGCAGGGTATGAAATTGCCCCCGGCGTCCGGTGAGCAGTTTGTGAGCATAGGCCTGATGTCCGACATCCCAGATCAACTTATCCCGGGGCGTGTCGAAAACGTAATGAATTGCGATCGCCAATTCGACAGCTCCCAAACTGGGCGCCAGATGACCGCCGGTTTGGGATACCACATCGACAATGGCCCATCGAATCTCTTCGGCCAGTTCGGGAAGATCATCGCGCGAAATTTTTTTCAAATCTGCCGGTGAGTTAATTTTATCCAATAATGCCAATTTAAAATTACTCCTCTTCTATCTTCTTTTTAAAATAAACATTTTATTTTTTTCTATCAACAATATATCTAGCGATGGCACGCAATGGCTCGGCTTTTTGATCAAAAGACACAAGGTCCTGCAAAGCGTTATCGATCAACTCTCTGGCAAAGGTTTTAGATTCTTCAAGACCCAGCAGGGAAGGGTAGGTGCTTTTTTGACGCAGATTATCCGTACCCACCGCCTTTCCCATTATGTCCGGGTCACCTTCAACATTTAAAATATCATCGGTTACCTGAAAAGCAAGTCCGATATGCCGGGCATAACTTTCAAGCAGTTGAATTTGGCTGGAATCGGCATCAACCAACTCAGCGCCGCACCGGGCTGACACTTCTATCAAAGCGCCGGTTTTTAGGCGATGCATGGATTTTAATTCATTCAATGTCAACTGACTACCTTCCGAACCGATATCCAGCATCTGCCCCTGAATCATGCCGCAATAGCCGGCGGCATGAGAAATCAGCTGAATCACACGCAACCATTTAACGGCCTGCCGGTCATTGTCATCTGCGATAGCGGACAGTATTTGAAAGGCCAGAGTCAAAAGCGCATCTCCGGCAAGGATGGCGGTGGCCTCATCAAAAGCTTTGTGGCAGGTTGGCTGGCCCCTACGCAGATCATCATCATCCATGGCCGGCAGATCATCGTGTATTAAAGAATACGTATGAACCATCTCAAGGGCACAGGCCGCCGGCATGACATCTTCCAGATCACCGTCAACCGCCTCTGCGGCTGCGATGCAGAGTACGGAGCGAAACCGTTTGCCCCCGGCCATCAGAGAGTAAGTCATGGCCTCCAGAAGGCGATCGGGGCGCCCAGATGTTTTTAAGATGGATTCAAGGGCCGCATTGATGCGTTCAACCTTCTCAGCAAAATATGTGTTCAGATCAAACATAACACCTTAATCATCATCTGTCTCTTCTTCTGCAGTAAACGGCTTTTCAGTCATCTGACCTTCGGAATTTTTTAGCAAAACAGCGATTTTCTTTTCAGTTTCATCCAGCTTTTCAGAGCATAATTTTGACAGCTTAATACCTTCTTCGAACTTTTTAATTGCCTTTTCCAGCGGCAGATCGCCTTCTTCGAGTTCCTGGACAATTCGTTCAAGTTGTTTCATTGATTGTTCAAATGTTTTCTGGGCCATTTTCAGATTTTCCTTTTACCCTGCAGGTTAAGGTGCCTTTTGCAACCATTACTTCAAGATCCTGTTCAAGGGAAACGATTTTGGGGTCTATAACCACTTTTAGATCCGGAATTGTGCGGGTGATGCTATACCCCCGTTTTAGGATGCCAATCGGGCTGAGTGTTTCCAGCTGACCCCTTAATTCCCGCAAACGGGCTAATTTTTTTTCAATGATTTTTTCAAATGATTTAATTAGCTTATATCTATTTTGTTCAATAATTACATTCATATTTCGAGATTGGTGGGCAGGACTGTTGTTCAACATTCGATCTTTCCACCATTGAAATCTCTCTTTTCGGCGATCAACTAGAATCTGAGCATGGCGAATCAAACGAGATGTATAATCATCCATTTGTAATCGGTAATCTTGGATCTGCTTTCGAGGATCAATCAATCGTTGTGACATATCCCTCAGGCTGCCTTCTAAACGATTGATTGTGTTTTCCATTCGGTATTTAAGGTCTTTAAATAGGCTTTTAACTATCTGTAATAACTCACTTTTAACTGGAACTGCCAGTTCGGCGGCAGCAGAAGGCGTCGGTGCTCTCAAATCGGCCACAAAATCAGCAATCGTATAATCGGTTTCGTGACCGATGCCTGAAATAATGGGAATTTCAGATGCGAAAACAGCCCTGGCGACGTTTTCGCTGTTAAATGCCTGTAAATCCTCCAGAGATCCGCCGCCTCTTGCCACAATGGCGACATCAGCGTCCGCCTGTTTATTCAAATATTCAAGCGCGGCAACGATTTCGCTGTCAGCGCCATCGCCTTGAACTTTGACGCCGTAAACCTGAATATTCACATTCGGAAAACGCCGATCGATAATGTTGAGCATATCGTGAACCGCTGCGCCGGACGGCGAAGTGATCAGGGCAATTTTCCGGGGTAAATACGGTATGGCTTTTTTGTGTTTTTCATCAAACAGTCCTTCATCCGCCAGCATCGCCTTTAATTTCTCATAAGCGATTTGCAAGGCGCCGATTCCTGAAGGTTCCAGATATTCAAGAATAATCTGATAGGTTCCTCGGGGCTCGTAAACACTGAGGCGTCCCATACCGGTAATACGCATGCCGTCTTCGGGCCTGAATTTGAGCTGGCGTTGCTGCCCGCGAAACATCACGGCACTGAGCTGTGATTCTTGATCCTTCAAAGTAAAATAGAAATGGCCGGATAAAGGTATTCGAAAATTGGATATTTCTCCGACGATCCAGATAAAGGGGAATT
>JASFIX010000008.1:0-19353 GCA_050122435.1 Desulfobacterales bacterium | reverse complement strand
GGGCAACTTTCTGGATTCGAATGATAGAAATAAAAAACCCCATTCATAGCCTATGAACGGAGTTTTAGACGCCTTTATGCATTTTTTCCTCCTGGGCGAAAAAAGGGGGGGAATGATTCTAATTCGGCGATTTTTTATTTATTAATACCTCCATATTAAAAAACGGTTTTAAATGTCAAGTAAAAAAATGAAATATTTGTAAAAAAATCATAATGTTAGAATGATACTAAATTATTTTTTATAATGTAACTTTAATAAATAAGATAAATTATAATAGGTAAATCACTGCTCAAGAAATAATGCATCAGATATATGCAATCGATATGCGAATATGCAGCCAGGACTGTACAAAAACTCGCTTAATATCGCTTAAACTATCTTTGATTTTAATGACTACCTGATTTCATATGTAATTTTATAAGTTCGGCCTTCGGCACCATTAATTATAAAAAAACGGATTCAGCAACTTGCTGAATCCGTTTTTTTATGAGTCGTCTGAATTACCTTGTTTGTTTTACAAAAGCATTTGGCTCTTCCATGACGCGTCGCATTTAGCCATGAATTGTCCTCCAGGAGACATGAGTTGCGTGCCGAGGCGAAGTTTGTCAAAACGAAGACTGGTCGTTTTGCACCATGACCTGGCAAAAAGGTTGAATCACCTGTCGGAGAATTTTTGAATCGGCCCGGCGCAGCCCTGTGAGGAAGTTGTCACTAAATCGACAGCTACCTCCAATGCGTTTCTGGCATCCTCATCTTTGATCGGGGGATATTGAACGGTTATGATATATACATCTTGGGTATTGTCCGTAATCATCGTCTTTTTTGAGTCTTTAAACATCGGTCTGGAAATCACACCTTCATCATCCCGCAAGATGACCAATCCATCAGTCAGCACTTCCTTTTCCATGCCAATGGCCTCATAGGTTTCTCCGGCCTCAGAAAGATCAAGCACAATTGTTCCGGTTACTTTACCTGCATCAAAAATGCCGATTTGCATTAAGGTTTGAAGGGAAGCGAGATTGCAGGAATCCACCGCAGAATTAATTGATGGAAGGCCACCTCTCAAAAGTAACGCGGCAAGATTTTCAACCGCATTCAGGCATTCGTCAGGATTCGCTCCCATGGCGACAAACAAATCTCGAATGGCTTTAACTTGATAAGCCTCTTTCAAATTATCGATCGTGTAAGATTCGCGAAAGTCTTTCTGAATTTTCTTTTTGCGCGCTTTTACGTAAAGGAGTTTTTCGGTGATCTCCAGGTTTTCAATTTTAGCACCATAAAAATTCAGTCCGGGAAACGCTTCGCGAACTTTATTTGTAGCATGAAAAGGTGCCATGAGACATCTTAATCATAAACTGCTCGCAGATTCAATGACTATGACCGTCGGATTGAGATTTTTCGGTCTCAGTATACAAAATTTATGGTGTACCAGTCAGTTCCAAACTCCCAGGAAAACCAGCAAAGAGAAATTTTATCTTTCAACTCCGATTTCAGGGTTACTTGATAAGCTCTGCCTCCAATAAAAAGAAAAGATGGGTCGCAGTAGGAATGCCGGTCACCCGACACCCCCCCGCACAGATCCGTACATGGGGAACTACCTCATAAGGCTTCTGTCTCAGGAAATGACACCAAAAAGGAAAAGGGGGATCCGACTGTATCAGTGGATCTTCTTGTAAAATCATTGCTGCCAGATATGTCCTTACAGTCCTTCTTCTAACGCTTAGTAACGGTCTTTAGTCGTCGTCTTCCCCGACTTGGTGGTTATCTGTTGATAGTTTCTCTGGTAGTGCTTCGGCAGTTGAACTTTCTGTTTCATTGGAACAAGTTACTACAAGTTTTACTTGACCTTGTATTTGGAGGCGGCCATCTTCATATTTAATTTCACATTCATCATCTTCCATTTTAATCTCTACTAGCTGGCCCTTCTCAACAGCAAGGCTTCTACCGCCTTCACAGACAATTTCTGCTGTACAAGTTACAGGCTGGCACTCATACAAGTCTACATAACCAAAGGACACCTCGAACAACCCTTCATCCGAATCTCCTACTTTATCGCCATTATCAATCTTTGTCAGTCTTGCCAATGCAACAGGTATTGTGCAGATTTTAAATCCTATAATAACAGAATCCGTTGTCTCAGGTCCGCTTAAAGGCACCGGATTAAATTGTCCACCAGCACAGCCAGCATCATCGTCTACGAAGGTAGAAATAAGGAGCACTACTAGATACGCTATTATCTTTCGCATTTTCAGTTTCTCCTTAACGATAAATGATAAGAAGTTGCTTTTTGAAGCTTGCTACAAAGGTCGTTTAGATGGGTCGCTAACTCAAAATATGGAGAAGGCACCTAAAAGAAGACGAGCTTGATTTGGCACCTTGCTAAAAGATGAGTGGTCAGATACCTTCAGGATTGCCCCCCCACCTAATCCAAAAAAAGTAATCATGACCACCCAAGACAAAGCGTATTGCCTAAAGCTAATGTAAAACAAAAAAGTTTTTAGATTAAAGGCCCTACAACCTCCTTTGCCGGTAGTCTATAACCAAAACTGCTGAGTTGTCCGAGGCTATTATACTCCTTTCACGAATTATCGATTAGAGCCTTTGCCTCTTTGCGCTTTGCATATTATAATTTAGGTTATCGCGTCTGAAAAGTGGTGTAAACCGTAGAAAAAAACGGTATTTTTACTAGTGCAAACTAGTACTATTTGAGGGACAGGAGAAAGGACTGCAAGCTGTCAGTTTTGTTTTTTAATCCCAATTTATGACGAATTTTCGTCCGGTGGAACTCGATCGTTCTAAGGGATAAACCCATTATCTCGGCAATGTTTTTGGTGGTTTTTCCCTGGCGGATGAGGCTGGCGATCTTGATCTCCTGTGGGGTTAATTTGTACTTAGTCGAAGCAAAATTGCGGGCAAAAGGCGAGATGATTTCATCCAGATTGGTTTTGATGATGTCGTGAAGAAAGGCCTGTCTGGTGCTGAGCCGGGTCTTTTTCAAGTTATCCAGATACGGTTCGATGAGCTGTTTGGCATTGAATTGGATTTTTTCTTCGAGCTCTATCCTATCGTCTTCCCTTTTTTTGAGAAGAACCCTGAGGGCCGCATTCATTTCCTCAAGCTCGTGCGCTTTATCTTTGAGCTCCTGCTCCCGGGCCAGCAATGAGTCCTGGGCCTGCTTGCTCTCAGTGATGTCATAGGCTAAGGCTAAAATGGCGGTTTGGCCGCCATAATTGATTAAGGCGGCAGACAGGTCGATCCATTTCACCAAGCCATCTTTGGTAAGGGCTTTAAGCTCATAGCGGTCGGGTACGACCTCACCCCGCTGCCGTGCCAACCCCCGCTCTTTTACGAGCTTCTGCATGTCGGGATGAACCAGGTCCCAGAACCGCATGATCAGAGCTTCCTCTTTAGTGAAACCAGAGATTGATTCAAAAGCCGGATTCGCATAAAGTAGTTCCTCGCCAGCAACTATTAATATGGCAGCAGGCGCCGACTCGGCCAGTGTTCGGAATTTTTCTTCCGACTCCAGCAGCGCTTTTTCCGCCTCTTTGCGCCCTGTTATATCATTGCCGACGCAGAGTATCTCCAAGATATTACCAGCCTCGTCTTGAATACCTTTATTCGTCCAGGCGATCCAAACACGTTGACCATTTTTGCGCATGTTTTCGTTCTCATTGTTTATATAGCGCTCAGGGTGAAGCCCCAGATCTTTAATCATCGCAGTCAGATCCCGTCCAGACGACTCTGTTTTAGGGACGATGGTGCCGATTACATTTTTTCCAATAATTTCCTTTTCCGTGTAGCCGAAGAATCCTTTAGCAAATTCATTTATAAACATGACATTGCCTTGCGGGTCCAATCTGAGGATCACACTGTTAATGCTTTGAACCAGCTCGCGGTACTTTTGTTCACTGGTCGTGAGCGCTTTTTCTGCCCTTTTGCGCTGAGTAATATCGCGGGCGACACCATGAATGGCGAAGGGCTCACCTTGCTCGCAAACAAGGGTACTCTCAGTCTCAACCCATGCATAAGTGCCGTCCTTTTTCTTTACTTTGTACTCGGTGAAACGCTTCTGAGAGCCGGTTTTTTTAATTTCTTCAATAGCGGAAAGCGCTACAGACAACTGATCTTCGTCGATGAGCGAGGATAAATTGAGTTCTGGGATTTCTTCCCGGCTATAGCCTATCAGGCTCAGAGCAACGTCATTTGCGTCTAAAAAATTCCCAGCAAGGTCGTGCACATATATACAGTTGAGATTGTGGTTAAAGATGGCCTGATATTTTTCACTGTCGGCCTTAAGCTTTGCTACGGTTTTTTTAAGCTTGAGGTTTTCTTTTTTGAGTTTTTCATACGTTGGTTTTGGAACCATTTTGATCTTTTCCTCAACTTATTCTAAGAATTAGTCTTTAATGAAACTTACCGTATGATCTGAACAGGAATACGGTTTTGGACCGGCTTATTGATATAGATCGTTTTAAAAAGTGAATACGGCTTCTGGCCAGAGGAATAGATTATCCGCATTCATTCCCAAATCGACACGTCTTTATTCAATATAAATTATCTAATTATCCAATTTTCTGCAGATTTAAAATCTGAGAAAACCCTTATCTCTCGTTGTAGGTCTTTACACATATCAGAATACAATGTACCTAAACTTTGTTGAAGGCCGTTTTCGGCAACTATGGCAGTTTTAGTGCCTTTTGAATTTTTAGGACAAATTTCTTCGACTAAACCTTTAATTAAGTATAGATCGGTATAGGCCATTTTTATTTGGCCAGATCTGAATACCCAAATATCATTTTTATTTTTAAATTCGGGCATTAAAATTAATTCAGGAATGCTCTCAATAATTTCCCAATAATCCATTCCTGTTGGCGATTCAATGAGTATGTAGTCATCATAACTGCTAAATTTCAGTGACATTTAAATTTGTACCTCCCATTGAAATCTTCGATACCCTTATTATTCGCCTTCCTGGTAACACATTGTTTAAAGGTTTACCTGCCATAACACGCCATCCGGTTGCCCTTTCGCGCCATTTTTGATAACTGAGCTTAAGCATAAGAAAGGCAAGTCTAATAAGGGAAAATAGCATATGGCCGTGACTCATCTTTTGTCTCCAGCAGATATTTTATGGAATATATTAGAGGACTATGGGCATGACGCCGAACCTATATTCGCAGAGGAGGGAATCGATCGTGAAATGATTTTAAAACCGGGTATGCGAATTAACCACGCGAAAGCTGATAGCCTTTGGTCTAAAGTAAACGAACTCATTGACGACCCGTGTTTCGGGCTGCGTGGTGTAAAATTCTGGCACCCTTCTCATTTTAATGCTTTAGGACATGCCTGGCTTGCCAGCGGTACATTGCGCGAAGCGCTTGATCGTGCTGCCCGCTATGCTCACATTACCGGCACAGATAGAAAAAAGCGGCTGGAGGATACGTCAAAAGGGCTAACAGTTACCTTGTCCCGATCTTTCAAACTGCCTGCCTTCATGGATTTGTCAATGTCAATTTTGATGTCTGCATGTCGACTTAATTACGGACCGGATTTAAACCCGGTTGAAGTCCAATTCATTCACACCAAACCTGCCTGTGCCGAAGACTACTATTCCTATTTCAAAGCTCCGGTTAAGTTTAATGCTGATGACGACAGTATTACCTTACCGGCAGATACTGTTGATAAACGGCTGCCGATCGGCAACCCGCATCTCGCCAAAATTCACGACCAGTATATCATCCGTTATTTGGCAGAATTGGATAAGCATAACATTGTCCAGCGCGTTAAAGGCGCGATTGTTGACATGCTGCCTTCTGGTGGAGTTTGCGATGAAAAGGTGGCTCAGAGATTGAACATGAGCACACGAAGCCTGCAACGTAAACTTCAAGATGTACGCACAACTTTTAGTACGCTGCTGAATGAGGTACGCCAGGAGATTGCAGAACATTACATTCACGATCCAACTGTCAGTCTAACGGAGATTTCTTTCATTTTGGGATATTCGGAATACAGTTCTTTTTGGCGGGCTTATAAACGTTGGACGAAAACTTCTCCAAGTGCAATTCGAAAGTTAGAGCTAAATATTGAGAAGGAGGAGGAAGAGGTTTAAATTAAGGAGCTGTTTTATGGAAAGAACCAGCGGGAAGTATTATGTGCTTGCTGCTTTAAAAGGGAAATATGCCGACCGGATTCCCACGACGGTTCTAATTGGCCCTTACTGCTGTAAAATGACCGGTTATAGCGTCAAGCAAATCCTGACCGATCCCCAAAAAAGCGCTGAAGCACACCTGGCATTTTACAATCGATTCGAACCCGACAGCCTAATCGTTTACAACGACATCTACCTTGAAGCAGAGGCCATTGGATGTGAACTAGAGTTTTTTGATGATCGTCCTTCGCATCCCAAGTCAGTTCTGCTGAAGGAAAAATCCCGCCTAGCCAAACTCAAGGTGCCGGATCCTGCCCGGGACGGGCGCATACCCTATTTCATCGAGTTATGCCAAAGGGTGTCCGCGGAGATAAAAAAGACGGCCAGCATGGGATTGGGGCATTCCGGCCCCTGGAATATTGCGGTACACCTCAGGGGGACCGAGTCGCTTCTGATGGACACCTACGACGATCCGGCCTTCGTCCATGACCTCATGAAATTCAGCACAGAGGTGGTCCGAACGATGGGGGATGCTCTGATCGAAGCCGGCTTTGCACCATCTCTGGGAGAGGCCACTGCTTCCTGCAGCCTTATTTCACCTGAGATTTACCGGAATTTCATAAAGCCATATCATCAAGAGCTCTGCCGGTATTTCAATTCCCGCAAAGCCCCTATGGCGCTACATGTATGCGGATATATTGATCCCATAATGGCCGATATTGTCGAAACCGGAATCAGTTTTCTCAGCCTAGATGCCCCCTCTTCTCTGGAAAAACTGATTGATCTGTCGGCCGCCCGCTTAATCGTGATGGGCAATGTGCCAACCGTCCTGTTCAGCTCCGGAACCCGGGAGGAAATGGAGCATGCCATCCGTGATTGCATTGAGAGGGCAGCTGAAGGCAGCGGATACATCCTATCATCCGGTTGTGAAATCCCACTAAATTCCACCCAAGATCGGATCGAGCATTACTTTAACTATGCCCGTCAATACGGCCAGCAGTTTATGTCGGGTTTGAAGGAGCGAAATCCGGAGCTTTTTAGGCACTAATGTGAGTTCAGGGCACGGTTCTTCCATGACGTGCTTGCCGCGCCGACTTGTCACGTTGAAGCTTTAGCGAAGACGGAAGCTCGAAAGAGCGAAGAGGGGCTTGTCCGGCATAGCTCGAAAGAGCGACGCCGGATCGTTTTACGCCATGACCTGGCAAAAACGCAATGTTCCTTACTTAATGCGGCCCGACCCCCAATTATAATTAAATAGCAGATCTCCGACAGACATTCTTCCAAATAGAAATTTCTTGACAATCCAGGCGGAAGTAAATAGATTTTATGAGCATATGCTTATAATGATGCGGGATCACTATACGATTAATAATCTCAAAGCGGTTTACGCGTGTCAGAATAAAAACGATGGAGGAAGTAGATGCCTTTGTTTGATTATCAGTGTGAGAATTGCGGCAAAATCGTTGAATTGCTGATCAAGGATGTATCCGATCAACCCCAATGTACTTATTGCGGCAGCTTTAAACTTAAGAAACTCATATCCGCTCATTCATCTTACTCAGGAACATCTCAAATACGGTTGCCCGGCGCAGGTGACACGGGTTGTTGCGGGTCGAAGATCGATCAGGCGCGCTGCGAGGGACCCGGAAGCTGTTGCGGAAAAGGCTCTTAAATCCCTTGGCTTTAATCATTGGCAGCCGGTATATCCGTTTTAGATTTATCAAAAATGAAAACACTTGCCCAGTCGAGTAGGCAACGGCAGAGGAACGCAAAAGGTGCAAAAAGAATTTGATTTCTGGCAAGAACATTCCCTACGTTACCTGGAAATGGCTTTTCGTAACGATAGACGACAGATCATTACAAATCCGGATGGATATGGAAAAAGAACGGGAGATTGCGCTGACACGGTCGAAATATTCTTAACCGTTCGTGACGGTCGCATTCAATCGGTATCCTATGAAACCAATGGATGCATGAATACCAACGCCTGTGCCAACACAGTGGCGGAACTGGTGGAAGGCAAAGATATAGCATCCGCCTGGGAGGTAATCCCTGATGATGTGATCAATTACCTGGAGACCTTGCCTTCGCAAAATACGCATTGTGCGGAGCTGGCGGTCGGGGCCTTGTATCGGGCCTTAATAAATTTTCAGGATAACCAACGCCACTCCTGGAAGAAGCCGTATTCTAAGACATAACTCTCAACAACCGGCAATCGTCGGGGTCGATTTCAAAGCCAGCGGATAGAAGGGATGCAAAAGTTTGTAGGGGTGGCCAGATCCACCACCCCTTGATTTATCAATCAAGCCGCCTCGCGGCAGCGGCAATCCACTTTAAGATTCATCAGCAGGCTTTTTTTCCAATTCATCGATGCGTCTGATAACCGCATCCAGGGAGCCCTTCAGGTAATCGGCCTCATTGCGCAGGGCTGCAAGTTCCCCTGCGGTGTCAATCGATTCATCGAGACCTGCGGCAGACGAATAAAATCTAGATCCTCTGCCCAAACCACGGCGCCAGCCCCTCCCGCGGCCGAGCCCACAGCGAATTCTCAAACCACCGGCATATCCGCCGACAAAAGCTCTGGAACCTTGCGCGGTTGAGGGATTGCAAAAACCCCTTCCGCCACCGGTCATGGGACCGGCACCCATGGGACCGCTTCGATCAAATCCCGGCATTTGAATCACCTCCTTTCGATGAAGTTAGTCTGAGAAAAGGTTGATCGGTTAAGATCGCCGTCGGCCTTTCCTACCACCTTGACGGCCGCCTTGACCACGACCCCGGCTGCCGCCGCGGCTGGATCCCATACCGCTCTGGTTTTGCGATCCAGATTTGCGGCCTTGAGGATCACATCTGCCATTGCCGTTTCCACTCTTGGCACCCTGGCCCTGTGGGCCGGTTCCATCTCCTCGGGGCATAATACTCACCTCCTCTCTGAAAAAAGTTTTGGGATAATTCTGTAGTTTATATTCGCCACTATTAGCTATCTTCCCTGACGTCTGCCGCCTCTTCTGCGGCGTCGCCGACCCCTGCCGCGGAATTCATATGTCCCCCCCTGGATGTTCATGGATTTACCGGTAACCAGAGCTTCCGCCACAATGCTACGGGCACTTGCCAGAATTCGACCATAAGTATGTCTCGATACTCCCATCATATCTGCGGCCTTTTCTTGATCCAGGTGTTCAAAATCACTCAACCGGATGGCCTCCAGTTCCTCTAAAGACAATAGCACCTCCCCGGTAATCGCCATACCCTGAGGGACAAACGCGGCAATGGCCGGATAAGCGGATACGAATCTCGTTTTTTTGGGTCGCGGCATCGTATTTAACCTCCACGTTATGCTCATTTGAGCATAACATAAACACTATATTTTTAGTAGTCAAGCATATTTTTGCTCATTTGATCAAATAAATTTTGTTTGAAATTGGGACTGTCTTAATGGGAGAGTTTTAGAGGGTGGAGCCACAGCAATTAATTGCTAATTAATAAAAAGAGATAAAAATTAATCGGCGAGGAGTTTATCTATCAGTTCCACGGCTGGTTTCACGTCGAGGTGAAAATTATTATAGACCACCTTTCCTGAGCGGTCGATGATGACGGTCCAGGGGGTGCCCCCCGAACGGTAGTCTCGCATGATCGCCGGTATTTCATGGGTCTGAGGATTTCCAGGTGCATGGGCCATGAAAATCTTTAGTTCGTACTTTAACTGGTTTTCGCGAAGCTTGTCCTCTGTGTTGGTGCTGTATCCTTCAAATACGGTTTGAACACCCACAAACACAATCTCATTGTTGTCCTTAAAGATCTCGCTAAGCTTTTTTAGAGTTGGGAACCCCACCCTTCGACAGCCCGGTCACCAGTCCTGAAAAAAATAAAGATAAACAACTTTGCCCCGGTAGTCGTTTAGCCTAACGGATTCAGTCTTCTGGCCATTGCCATCAATCCAGGTGGACAAATTCAGCTCCGGCGCCGGCTGACCCAATATACCGAGTCGGCTGTCGGCCAAAGCGGTCGAAATTTTAAATGGCGAGCTCGAATCATAAATATGGCCGACCAAAACCAGGGTTGCAATAATTGTATATTTAAATGCGAACAACTTTTTCAGCTTCATTCGGTTCACCTCAACATTTGAAATATTTCAAAAAATGCGCTCCGGCCAATCCTGTGTTTTTAGTATAAGGCTCTCTGTTTTGTCGTCAATATCGTAGTTAACTTACAAAAGAATTTATCATGCTGCGGCAAACCGAATGCATCATCTATTACTTTAGAGATACTTTCTAGTAAATGAATCATTTTACATCAGCTAAATTGCGGCCCAAGCGATGAAGGCCGCACGATTTGTTGTAGCTGTATTTATAATTATTTCAGTATGATGTGTATTTTTTTGTTGCACATTAGGTTGCACTAATTTATAACTTTTTTATTCTTTGACTAGAGCAAAAAGCGCCATTTTCATTTCTGTTTCACTGCCGCACCGCAACAACAGGGCATTTAGTCAATGCATCAGTTATCAGTAAACTCGAGGCGCAAATTTTGCATATATTATTGACGTGCCGGCCATCCGTATAAGCCAATCTGATAAACACGCTGATTGAATTGATGCCGGCATAACAAACCCACCATTACAACCCATCGAATGGCAAATTGTTAAAATGAAAATAAAGGACCTCGCATATATTGCGCCAATCGGCATCCTGATACTCGGAGGCGGGGTTCTGGGATTGCTTGAGATACACAAAAAGGCAGTGATCCCGCACCAGAGCCGTCCGCACCATCAAGCAGCAAGGCATAGCAAACCATTCGCTTCAATTCCAAAAAGCACGATTCTAATCCTGCTGGCTGTGGGGATTGTCGGCGTGCTGAGTGTCCGCCGCAAAAAGAATACCAAAGGCAAGCCGGCTCAACAAAAAAAGCCGCAAACCGTGTCTGATGATCGCGATAAAGCGTTTATTAAGCTCAATAAGGAATATCTGAATTTGCAATACAAAATAACCCAACATAAATTTTCAGGGGATAACCCGCCGGATGGCCTGATAGAAGAACTTTCCAACATTGAGCGTAAGGTCAGATTGATTTCCAGGGCGCTTGAATAAGAAAAGGTGTCAGGTGTCTGGTTTCAGGTGTCAGGCCCCTGGCTTCAGATCAGCACCCAGAGACCAGTAACTAAATTGCTGACACCTGAACACTGAAACCTGAAACCATAAAGGAAGTGAGGTTAGGTCATGCCGGTAAAATCAAAACTGAGTTTACCCTGGAATTTTTCGATACGCTTGAAAATCTCTTTCAACATGGTCTGTTCGATACGGGATAATTTTTTGGGGTTGATATAATTATCCGGCGCGGCGTTTTCCTCCACCATGGCTTTTACCTGCCGCACCATCCGTTGCTGCATCAGATAACTGTAAGCCGTTTCAATCTCATTGTGCTCTTCCCAGCTGATTTTTTTAATCGTCAGCAATTGATTCATTCGTTCCAGGGTATTGGTTTCTTCGATGTTGTTTTTAAGAGCGTATATCCTGGCATAATCGACAATCGGCTGCATGGCAGCTTTGATATCAAAGGCATCCCGGTGCTCGCCTTTGGATTCCACCACAAAATTGCGGAAGAACCCGATGGGCGGCGTAAAAAACAGCGCATTTTCAGCCATGTGACGAAAAAACCCCGGCCAGCCCACCAGCGAATCAAACAGGAATTGGCGCAGCTGATCAATAAGATCCTCATCTCCGTATCCCGCCCTGAAGTCAAAGAAAATGCTGGCCTGCAGTAATGCTTCCGGCTCAGCCGTATGAATCCAGCGTTTAAAATAGCTTTTCCAGGTGGACAGTGGCTTACACCAGTTGGCGTTTTTGGCCATGATCCCGCCTTTGCAAAAGGCGTAACCGGCTTCATCCAGCCAGCCACAGACCCGATCACCGAATTGTAAAAAATATTTTGTTACCTTTTGAAGCGAGTCAGCAGGCACATCTTCAAATATAATGGCGTTGTCCTGATCGGTTTTAAGCGTCTGTTCCATTCTGCCCTCGCTGCCCAATATCATAAACACAAAATTAACCGGCGGCGGGCCGAATTCATCAAGGGCGAACCCAATGATTTTTTGCAGAATGGCATCTGAAACCGTAGTTAGAAATCGGGTCACATTGCGGGCTTTCGCGCCGGTGTTGATCAGGGTCTGAATTAATTGCGGGACCTGCTTTCGAATCTGCACAATCTGGTTGACAAATCTGGCCTGTGCAATTTCACGGATGACAAAAAAAGGAGACTGCCCCTGAGCCTTCAGTAAATCCCGGTTGGTGACTACCCCAACGACCTTGTCGCCATTGTCCGTTACCGCCAGGTGTTTGATATTTCTTTGCATCATTTGCATTAAGGCCTCAAAAATAAGGGCCTGTTTGGAAATCATCGAAAGGGGTGACGACATGATATCGGATACCGGCTTTAAAATATCGTAGCCGGCGGCCGTAACCTTTTTTCTTAAATCATTATCGGTGACGACCCCGACAAAGTCTCCTTTGGGTTCTCGAATAAAAATCGAGCTGGTGTTGTGCTCGCTCATAACCGAGGCTGCCGCCTGGATCGGCATGTTCTGCTCACAAAAGACCAGATCTTTGCTGTAAATCGTTTCAACCGGCAAATTAAAAAAATCCGCTCTCTGTTCAGTGGGCATGAGATTGCCGGCTATGATCTCGGCATAGGACCGGTCCAGCATCCGTTTGCCAAAAATATCGGTGAAAAAGTCGGAAAAAGCCTCAAATCGATCACAGGCCTCTAAAAACATCTCTCGGGGTAAAATATAGAAATAGGAATCCTCGGTAACCCTTAGGGTGCGGATGGCAATGCCATCGTTCATTAGCATGGAAATACCGCCATACATATCGCCCTCGCCGATCATTCCGCGCAGGGTTTTTTCGTCATTTTCCTCGAAATAGCGCTCGGCCGCCCCTTTTTGGATGATATAGAGATATTCTATTTTGGAGTGACCCTGGACAAATAAAACCGTATCTTTGGGGTAGTTGATAATAGAGACCGCAGCCGCCATTTTTTCCAAATCGGCTTCGGGTAGAAATGAAAAAGGCGCCAATTCATGCAGAAAGTGAAGTGCCTGTCCGGCAGCCACCACAGACGCGTAAGATTTATTCATCATTCGATCGCGAAACTTCCCGGCGAAATACTCATAGAAATCCGTATGAAGGGTACAGATACCCAGAAACACATTTTTGGGCAGCAAAAATAAGGTGGCATCCTCAACAATTTTTACCGACCGAACCGATACGCCGGCATTCATTAAAATTGAAATACCGCCAAAAGTTTCGCCCGGCCCTAAAGTGCCGATCAATTCTTTTTCGCTGTCGCTTTCATAAAAAAGTTCAAGCAACCCGTCCTTTATAAGGTATATATGATCCAGTTTCGTTCTGCCCTGTACGGAAAGATTGTGGCCGCTGGAATAAGTTTCAGCGGATAACGATTCCCTGATTTGTTTGAGTTCCGCTTCTGGCAGGGTCGAAAACGGTGCCAGATTGGCTAAAAATGTGACCACTTCATCTTGCATACTGTCTCCTGATCGGCGGCGCTTTGTTTGCCCGCCACAACCAGCGCTAAACGCTTTTCCCTGGCGCAAAACAACTGATCGAAATAATGAGTTTACCGTAACACAACTTTTTCAAGGTGCCAATTAGAATACGCATTTTACAACTGCCACGGCACCTTAACCACATGACTGAATTGACACATTCATCTGATTAATCTATACATAAATTGAGCGTTTCAAATTATGTTGGATTAGCATCTTGTGCGATACGTGATCTTACCTTTCTTTCTTTTCCCCAGGCAATCAAGGGGTGATTTATGACTCCTAGAGCCAGAAAAAATAAACGTTTGGTTGGTTTATTTCTGCTGGGTATCGTTCTTTTTAATTGTCCCCTGCTATCGCTATTCAACCTGAAAACCATGATATTCGGCGTACCACTGCTTTTTTTATATATATTCACCAGTTGGACGCTTTTGATACTGCTGGCGGCCATTGCGACCAAAACCCGCTCGCGCCCATCTTCAAAACCCGATGATCAAACAGAGCCATAGCCGATGCTAGAAACCGGGGTCATACTTTTTGTTTCATTTGGCTACATGGGCCTTCTTTTTTTCATCGCCCATTACGGTGATAGGCGTGCCGATGCCGGCCGCAGTATCATCAGCAACCCTTATATCTATGCCCTTTCGCTGGCCGTATACTGCACGGCCTGGACATTCTACGGCAGTGTTGGGCTGGCGGTCCGCAGCGGCCTGGGCTTTTTAACCATCTACATCGGCCCGACCCTCATGGCGCTTCTGGGCTGGATGGTCTGGCAAAAAATTATCCGCATCAGCAAGGTTCACCGCATCACCTCCATCGCCGATTTTATTGCTTCCCGTTACGGCAAAAGCACTACGCTGGGCGGAATTGTTACCATCATAGCGGTGATCGGCATCATTCCTTACATTGCACTGCAGCTCAAAGCCATTTCAACCGGATTTTTTCTGATCAACCAGTATCCTGAGATATCGGTTTCATTTCACTATTCAGAGATTCCTATAATCGGCGACACCGCTTTTTATATCGCCCTCCTGCTGGCGATATTCGCCATTCTGTTCGGCACCCGACACCTGGATGCAACCGAACGGCACGAGGGTCTGGTGGCGGCCATCGCCTTTGAATCGATCGTCAAGCTGGCCGCCACCCTGACCGTAGGTATTTTTGTCACCTATGTCATCCATAACGGATTTGGCGACCTGTTTCAAAAAATTGCTGTATATGCCGATGCAAAAAATTCCCTTAGCGCTGATGCCGGCAGCGTCAGCTCTGTAATTTTTGACAAATACCTGCTGATAAAAGGCCAGGGAAACAGTTATACAGATTGGAGCATTTATTTATTGATTTCCATGTTGGCCATAATCTTTTTGCCCCGTCAATTCCAGGTCGCCGTTGTGGAAAACGTCAATGAAGAGCATCTGAATAAGGCCATATGGCTTTTCCCACTCTATCTTCTGGCCATCAATATTTTTGTCTTGCCGGTGGCGTTCAGCGGTGTTTTGCGATTCCCGGACGGCAGTATTGATGCCGACACATTTGTTCTCACCCTCCCAATGGCCGAGCGCCAGCAGCTTATCGCCCTATTTGTTTATCTCGGCGGCATGTCGGCTGCAACCGGCATGGTCATTGTCGAAACCATCGCCCTGAGCACGATGATATGCAACGATCTGGTCATGCCGGTACTGCTGCGGTTGCCAATTGAATCAATGGGCCTGCGCCAGGATTACAGCGGTCTGCTGTTGACGATTCGCAGGTGCAGTATCGTTTTGGTCTTGCTGCTGGGCTACGCCTATTTCCGCACGATCGGCGAATTCTATGCCCTAGTGTCAATCGGGTTGATGTCATTTGCACTGGTGGCCCAATTCGCCCCGGCCATGCTGGGCGGCATTTTCTGGAAAGGGGGCACCCGCAGCGGCGCAATCTGCGGCCTGATCGCCGGATTTGCGGTGTGGATGTACACTCTTTTTCTGCCGTCGCTGGTGCAGGCCGGCATCATCTCACAGAATTTTGTTAACCAGGGACCATTCAGCATCGAGCTGCTGAAACCGTTTCAATTATTTGGATTGCAGCACTTCAACCGCATATCCCATTCGGTTTTCTGGAGTATGTTAGTCAATATCGGCTTCTATATCGGTGTCTCTATTATCAGCCGTCCACGCACCATCGACCATACCCAGGCCGCCCTGTTTGTTGATGTTTTCAGATATTCCGGTGAAGCCGGCGAATCGCATTTCTGGCGCGGCACGGCCCACCTGCCGGACCTTAAATCTCTATTAATCCGGATTTTAGGCAAACGCCGTACGGATGCAGCTCTTTCCGACTACGCCGATAAACACAAACTTAGCTGGAATTATCTGGTAACCGCCGATGCCGATTTGGTCAGCTATGCCGAAAAACTGCTGGCCGGCGCCATCGGTTCATCATCTGCCCGCGTCATGGTTGCATCGGTCGTTAAAGAAGAATCCTTGGGTATCGAAGAAGTCTTGAACATTCTCGACGAAACCCGGCAGGTGATTGCCTACAGCCGTGAGTTGGAAAAAGCCACAGCCGAACTTCAGGAAGCCAACCGCCGCCTGCAGGATCTCGATCGCCTCAAAGATGAATTTATCTCAACCGTCACCCATGAATTGCGTACCCCCCTGACCTCAGTCCGCTCCCTGGCTGAAATTTTACATACCAATCCGAGCATCGATAAAGATCAGCACAAGAACTTTACGGGAATCATTATTAAAGAAAGCGAGCGCTTAACCCGTCTGATCAACCAGGTGCTGGATTATGAAAGAATCGAATCCGCCCAGATGGACTGGGTCATCACTTCTGCAGATATTAGCGAAATTATCCAGGATGCAATCGCCAGCACCCGACAGCTGGTCGAAGATAAGAACATTACCATTGATTATGAATTCAACGATCATCCACCAATGATATCCGGCGACCGAGATCGCCTGGTGCAGGTCATGGTGAATCTGATTTCAAATGCCGTCAAATTTTGCGACGCCGATCGCGGAAAAATAACCATCCGACTGACAACCAGTGACAAACAGGTGCAAGTTGATGTTCAGGACAACGGCATCGGAATAAAGGCCGAGGATCAAAGCAAAATTTTTGAAAAATTTCAACAGGTCAAAGATCCCTCCAAAGGTCGGCCTTACGGAACCGGTATTGGCCTGACCATTAGCAAACGCATCATTGACTTTCACCATGGGAAAATATGGGTGAAAAGCACGCCCGGCATAGGATCTACTTTTTCATTTTCGCTGCCGACCACTCTGGAAGCCGCACTCTCGCCCTAGCTTAAAAAGGTTGAGGCGCCTTGTTTTGTTACCCGTTAGCCGGTTTGCCAGTTAAAGATAAAATCAGATAGAATCCATTTTTTTTATCGGGCTCAACAGGCTTAACGGGCAACCGGCAAACCTGATTAGTTAACAACTTAATTTTTAAATTTCTCCTAAACATGCTCCAGCCTAAAGGTGCCCAAACAATGGCTAGAACTTCTGCCGTGCATAAAATGTTTTCCGGGAAGCCACCAGGGCCTCCTCGAGTTTAAAAATTTTCTGTTGGGACAACAACGGCAAAAATTTGAGAAACATTTCGCCGGTGGCGATGGCATCCCCCATGGCGGTATGCCGCGCCAGGATCCTAACCCCCAGCCGCTTGGCAATGGCTTCCAGATTATGATCTTCATGGGACGGATGGACCACGGCCGATAACAATAAGGTATCCAGCACCGGATTCGTAAACCGCACCCCAGTCATTTCCTCCTTTAATTGCAAAAAGCGCATATCAAAAGCCGCATTGTGACCCACCAGAATGGTGTCTTTTACAAAATCATGAAACCGGGGCAATACTTCATCAATGGTCGGCTTTCCTTGCAACATCTCCGGATGAATTCCATGGATTTTCACTGATGTCCAGGGTACCGATCGCCGCGGGTCCACCAGTTGTTCAAAACATTCATTTTGCAGTAAACGGCGATTGACGATTCGAATCGCACCGATGGATATGATTTCATCGCCCTCATTGGGATTCAAGCCGGTGGTCTCAAGATCAAAAACGGTGTAGGTCAACTCTGTCAGCTTACGCTCCTCAAGCTCTGGATGTTGACCGGCTTGTAAGAACATATCAAAATCATAGAACTCGGGACGGCTTTCGGGCAAAATTGTCAAGGATCGCGATTTTTCAGGTTTAATCAGATAGGGCACCGGTAGAAAAAAGCGCACATAAGATGTATCTTTTAAACTCCTGGATACATATAGGCCAATTTCACCGTTGTGATGATCAATCACTTCCCTCAGGCTTAACGAATAGTCTTCCTTTTCAAATACCATCGGCTGTGCTTCCCAGGTTTTTAATATGTCTGCTTTTAGCGGCTGACCTGACCAGAGCAAATCCAGGCCCACGAAACGCCTCAACTGGGTCAAACGGCAGGTGATCTTAGCTACTCCGGTAGCTTTTTGAATCTTCTGGATAACGCTTAACAAAGCTAACAAAAACGAAAAGTGGTCGACGTTGACATAATGTTCGCCGGTCAAATTCTCAATTCGGATTTGCAGATTTAAACTCTGGTGACACCGGATCTGCAATGTTTCAAACAAATCCCTCACCGAAACTCGAACCAGCGGCCACTGATTGAACAGAGGATGAGAGGACAGGGTAGGATCGCGTTCTAAAAGGTCACCGATATTCAGCGACTCTTTGTGAATAATCTTTTTAAGGGTTTCGAGGCGATTTGCATCCATATTCGGGTAGTCCAATATCGTCTCGATCGCCGAGTGAATACCGGCAAATGAGGCCCGAATTCCACGGGTAAAGGATTGCAAGGTAAGGTTCAAAAAATTTTGAGACTCGAGTTGTTGGGTAATGTCATACAGAATCAGAATCAAACCCGAGTAATGTCTTTGGAAATTCAAAACCGGAACGGCTTCAACCCGCAGCAGGGTGTTCTCGGCTCCCGGAGTGACAAAATACGACACCACATCTGACTCGTTACGTTCTAATTTGTCGGTTATCTGATCGATGGTGTGCCGGATTAAATTTTCATCAAACACGCCAAAAATAGAGCGCCCCAGACCGATAAAGCGCAAGGATTTTTCATGGCTTTTAGCAGTCAGATTCGACAACAGCAGTTTTGCTCGGTTGTTGTATAAGAGGATCTGACCCTCGGGATTGCAGACAATCACGCCTTCCGGCAATTCCGACATAATGGCAGCCAGAATATTCTTCTCTTCTTCAGATTGGGCGGTGGCACTATTGACGCGGCCCTCAATATCCCTTAACAGGGATTCGTAATGTGCCGCCCCTTGGTTTAATCGATCGCAGAGCTGTTGAATTTCTGCGGCACCGGTGATCTCAAATCGATGTGAGGGATTGGTGGGATTAACCAGCGTTATTTGTTCGGAAATTTTTCGCAAAGGCCGGATATATCTGCGCAGGATACTGTCCAGAAACAATGCGCCAACCAGTAACAGAAGTATGGTCAGGATGAGAAGCGGGCCGAAATGATCTTTAAAGAGCTCCCATAAAAAGGTATGCGCTTCGGGAGATAGTTGAGTTTTGAACCAGACTGCGAAACCAACGCATATGATGAGCCAAGCTGCAAAAAATAGCGCAATCGCCTGCCAGAATTTATGTCCCCGTCTTTTCA
>JASFIX010000007.1:0-19438 GCA_050122435.1 Desulfobacterales bacterium | reverse complement strand
GAAAATAAACGCATAAACAGTTATTCGCGCAAGCTTAAGGTTAGACTCGGTGTCATTGAAACTGGATTTTATACGATCCCGTTGAAAAAGACGTGCTTCCGACCAAAAAAGACGACAACTTATTTAAGGATACCTTTTTCGGCTGGCCGAATTTAAGATGCGCCCTGCTCTGCTTTGTCTTCCTCAGCCTCAGGTGCCGGCTTTTTTTTACCGAAAACCCGGGCGCCAATAATGCTGAGCTCATACATTACCATCAACGGGAGGGCCATCATGATCTGGGTGACCACATCGGGCGGGGTAAGCATGGCGGCGCCGGCAAAAAACAGCAACAGGGCATATTTGCGATTACGTTTCAGAAATTCCACCGAAACAATTCCCAGGCGAGCCAGAAAGGTCAAAACCATCGGAAGTTCAAATACCAGCCCGAAGGCCAGCAGCAGTTTGGCTGAAAAAGCCAGGTATTCTTTCATGGAGGGAAGGGGCCGGATGGATTCGGTGGCGAATCCCAGGAAAAACTTAAAACCCCACGGAAATACAATAAAATACCCGAAAAGGGCACCGGCAATAAAAAAGAACGAAGACAGGATAACGATCGGGGCCAGCAGACGACGCTCTTTTTGATACAAGCCCGGTGCGACAAACATCCAGAATTGATATAGGAGGACCGGGCTGGCCAGCATCAAACCGGACAAAAGCGACACTTTCAGGTAAGTGAAAAACGCTTCAGGCAGGCCGGTGAAGATCAGATGATCTCCCGGTTCCATCACTGTTACCAGGGGCCGGACCAGGATATTAAACAGGATCTCTTTGAAACCGTATGAAGCAACAAAACCGACGCCGATCGCAATAAAGCATTTGATCAGCCGGTTTCTGAGCTCTTCGAGATGGGACGTAAACGGTATTTTTTCTTCCTCAGCGAGCATCTTTTCCGGATTCCTGGTGCGGTTCCTTTTTTTCTGTTTCGGCCTTGCTTTCAGATTCTTCTTCTGATGCCGTTTGGTCGGTGGCTTTTAATTCATCAAAGGCCTGTTTCACTTTTTCCAGTTTGTCATCTGTATCATCTTTAACAGCATCTTCGGCGTCTTTGTCTTTTTGATCAGCCGGGCTTTCAGCAGGCTCAGGCTCCTCGGGCCGTTTAAACTCAGCGGTGTCTTTCTCCGGGCTGATGGAGTCTTTGATATCCTCACCCAGACCATCGAAAGCCTTTTTTACATCAGACAGATCCTCGTCAATCTGAATGGTTTCTTTAAATTCATTGGTTGCCTTTTTAAATTCCCGCATTGCACGGCCCAGTGACTTGGCCAGGTCCGGCAGTTTTTTCGGACCGATGACAATCAGTGCGATTGCCAGTAACAAAAGCAATTCGGGCATGCCGATGCCAAACATGGGGTACCTCTATTTCGCTGTTATTGGTTTGATTGGTCAAAACCATTGAGAAGGTTCTAACTACTGGTTTCGGTTAAATGTGTCAAGGACAACCGATTACCGGACTATTGCCTAAAGTGTTCTTTATAACCGATCTAAAAATTTTTAAAATTTCAGCTTCGGAGTACTGGAGTGATGGAGTAGCCTACTCCGCCGAATTAGTTTCGGCTACGAAGGCCAGATTGGAGTGTTGTAAAAAAACGTCAATCCTTTAGCCAATACTCCAACGCTACACTACTCCAATACTCCGAAATTATTTTTTCTATCTGTCAGGCTTTAAAATAAGAAAATACAGTTTACCGGTATGGGCCAGATGCCCGGCGGCAATTTCGGCATAGGGGCCGTTGCCCCAGAACAGATCTGCCCGGCCCGGTCCCCGAATGGCGCCGCCGGTATCCTGATTTAGCACAAAACGGTTGCAGTCTATCCAGCTGTCGATCTGACCAGCACTGTTAACCACCGGTTTTTTTGCCTGGATATATACCAGGGCAGCCGGTGGAAAGATGCGTCTGTCCAGCGCAACCGACCGGCCGGGGGTCAATAAAACATTGATATAACCAAGAGGGCCTTCGGATTCCAGTTTGAAAAAGACATAACTGGGGTTGTGATTGAAAACCGGTGCCATTTCTTCCGGATGGGCCTGCAAATAGGAACGAATTTTTTGCATGGACATTTCTTCTTTGGGTATCTTTTGTTCTTCGATTAAAAGCCGGCCGATGCTGCGGTAAGGTCGACCATTGGTTCCATGATAATGTACATTGATCACCTCTCCGGTATTCAGAAAAACTTTACCCGAACCCTGTATCTGCAAAAAGAACACGTCCACCGGATCCTTAACCCACACCAGCGGCTCGGCTTTGCCGGCCAGTACCTCTTCTCCATCGATTTCCCGACGGTCGTGGTATGGGACCACGGTTTGCCCGGTGTAGCGACCGATGATGCTTTCCCCTTTGTATTTTTCATTAAAGGCGGAAAGATCAATTTTTAACAGATCTGTTGGAAGGGCGTAAATCGGATACTGATATTCTTCGTTCCTATATAAAGAGCCGCTTAAATGGGGCTCATAATAACCGGTAAACAAAACTTCACCCCTTTGATTTCTGCCAACCGATTGATAAACGCGGTAATTGGACCGGATGAATTTTTTTAATTCCTTGTTAGAGGGATTCGTCCGGATAAAATCCAGAAAGTGCTGCAGCGATGTTATCAAATGGGCGGCGTCGAAGCGGTCTTCGCCAAACTGGTAGGTTCGGTCGGCCGGCACCTTTTGCAGGTAGTCCAGACTTTTTAAGATACTGTGTTCCAATCCGTCCAGCGCCAGATCATCGCTAAAATCCGGGTATGAGAATTTGGACCTGTGGACCAATGGAAATTCGTCCGGGGGCTTTTTTATGGGAGCCGGGCATCCGGCGATGAGAACCGTGAGTGCAACAGTTAAAACCAGGGCGCATTTTGCATAAAGGGGGCTGTTTATTTTCATTGGTATAAAATTGTTAGGATTCAAGTTTGCCTTTCAAAAGTTACCATTATTCATTATTTTATTTTTGTTTACGATTATAAGTACCGCTTTTGCCGCCGGATTTTTTCAATAGCTGGATATTTGATATGGTCATCTCTTTATCATGGGCTTTGCACATGTCATAGATGGTCAATGCTGCAACCGAAACAGCGGTGATGGCTTCCATTTCAACACCGGTTTGATCGATGGCGCGCACGGTTGCTTCAATGCGAATGCAGTTTGCAGAAGCATCCGGGGAAAAGTCAACCTGGATATGGGTGATATTCAAGGGATGGCACATGGGAATGAGATCAGCGGTTTTCTTGGCAGCCATGACGCCGGCAATACGGGCGGTCTCGAGGACATTACCTTTTTTCACTTTATGGCGTTGTATCAAATCCAATGTTTCCGGATTCATATGGATTGTGCCGTCGGCAACTGCCGTGCGAACCGTCGGCTTCTTTGCGGTCACATCCACCATCCGGACGCGACCCTCGTCATCAATATGTGTAAATGAAGACATTAATTACTCCTTTAGATATTCTGTTTTTTGAGTTACCTTGGTTTTAATCGCGTCTAAGGTTTCCTTTAAAACAGAAATGACATTTTCCCGGATATCACCGGCCACCATTAAATGCATGATATCGTCGCCCACGGCAAGGTTCTTGTTTTCGACGATGTTTACCTGAATATCGACAATACCGGACTTTTTAGACTGCTCACTTATGATTTGCTCTAATTTTTCATGATCCACGGCAACTTTGAGTCCTTTGACTTTGCGGCCGTCACGGGTGGTCACCCGTACCACTCCATTGTGACATAAGATCATACCGACTTTTTCGAAATCCGGGTGTTTTTTGATTTCATTCAGCATATTGGCGATGCTCATCAGGCTCCCCCTAAAACCATTTCTTCCGCTCGCTTTAAATCCTCCGCCGTATTGATGTTAAAAAACGACTGCAGATCGGGATCGATTTCCCGTAAAGCTTTTTCGGAGATTGTTTTGATACGACTCTTTCGAAATGCTTTTATGACTTTTAATTTTTCCTGCTCAAGATGGTGATGCGCTGAATCTAGACAGCGTTTGGAATAAGCCGCGCAAAGGGGTTCGAATCCGGCTGCGGTTTCAGGCATCACAATATCGATCTGGGGCTCAATTTTTTTGATAACGGTTTCAACCATTTCCTTTTTCAAAAAAGGTGTATCACAAGCCGATATAAAGGCGAACTGGCTGGTCATATAAAAGAGGCCGGCATGAATTCCGGTCAGGGAACTTCGAATCGGGAAAAGATCCGACACAATCAAACAGTCCCATTGCAAAAATTTTTCGGGCGTGTTGGTGACCAGAATGATTTCTTCAAACAACTCCCTGTAAATATCGAATATACGATCCAGAATTCGAACCCCACCCACTTGCAGGAGGGCTTTCTCTGTACCGTCATAACGGGTGGCCAATCCGCCTGACAAGATGACGCCGGTGCAGGGAAATTTGCTTTTTGATGACATGATATTGAATTATTTCAATGTTTATACTTAAAGCGCTAACGTTTCAGCTTAAGAAAAAAGAGGGGCAAAATCAAGGTAAAATCAGGGGGTTTGCACTGTTGCCTTTAATTTTATTCATATATTTCTTGATCATAAAATAAATTATGATGTAGTTATAGGTTTTATTAGCAAAAATATTGAAAAAGGATTCAGTCCTTTGAAAGACCCAGTGCTCCATTACTCCATCACTCCAAAACTCCATACTACGAACCATGGGTGTACACGAGCATAAAAAACAAGCCCCCCGAAACGTTACCCTGGGCATCATATCGGTATCCACCACCCGGGCATTGATCGATGATAGCAGCGGTCAATGGATCCGGCAACAGGCTGAAAAGATAGGGCACAAGGTCGTTTTTCATGAGGTAATCCCTGACGACGCTGCAAAAATAGCTGGCACGCTCAAAGATGGGATTAAAGAATCAAACCCCCAGGTGATTCTGATGAGTGGCGGTACCGGGATTACGAAAAAAGATGTGACCATTGAAGCCGTCAGTCCGCTTTTTAGCAAAGAGCTGAGCGCATTTGGCCCCCTGTTTGCCAAACTCAGCATGGAAGAAATTGATTCCGCCGCCATCATGTCCCGCGCCACAGCCGGTATTATCGGCAATACGGTTGTGTTTTGCATGCCGGGCAGCCTCAATGCCTGCAAACTGGCCTGTTCAAAACTCATTTTTCCCGAGCTGGGCCATCTTGTAAAACATGTTCACGATTAAATGACTAAACGAATGGTAAAAAAGGAAAAGAATAAATATTAAGGAGACAGCTGTGCCGGACCCCTACCAAAAAAAATCAGCAGTCACAGGCGAGGCTTATGATCCAAAGATGGCGCCGCGCTATACGGAAATTCCCACCTTTATGCGGACCCCGCACGTCAGCCGGCTTAGCGATCTGGACATCGCAATTGTTGGTGTGCCCTTCGACAGCGGGGTGACAAATCGACCCGGTGCGCGACACGGTCCGCGGGAAATACGAAATATGTCCAGCCTGACACGCACCATCCATCATGTGAGCCGTCTTAATCCTTACGAGCTATGTCGCGTCGGTGATGTCGGTGATGTTCGTTTTACTGATGTTTTTGATCTGAATGAAGCCAATCAAACCATCGAGGATTTTTATCGCAAACTGCATTCCGCAGGCGTTATTCCGTTGAGTGCCGGCGGTGACCATTCGATCACCTATCCGATCTTAAAGGCCATTGCAGCGCAAGGCCCGATCGGCTTGATTCATATCGATGCCCATACCGATACCTGGGATGAATTTCTGGGCTCCAGCGTCCACCATGGCGCGCCCTTTCGCCGCGCTGTTGAAGATGGGTTGCTGGATCCCAAACGAACCGTACAGATTGGTATCCGGGGGGCACAGACCACCACCGAAGGCTGGGACTATTCGGTCGATAAAGGCATGCGTATCATTTTTATCGAAGAGTTTTTCAAGACAGGCGTTGAGGCGGTTATCGCCGAAGCGCGCGGGATTATCGGTGAGGGACCAGCTTATATTTCATTTGATATTGATAGCCTTGACCCGGCCTATGCTCCCGGCACCGGCACCCCCGAAATCGGCGGCCTGAGCACGCGTGAGGCCCAGGCGCTGCTGCGGGGTTTACGCGGCCTCAATTTAGTTGGCGGTGATGTTGTTGAGGTGGCGCCGCCTTTTGACCCAACCGGCAATACCGCCCTGGTTGGCGCGACGATGATGTATGAGATCCTTTGTCTTTTAGCCCAAGCGGCCCCATCCCGAAAGGAATAATTATAAGCTAGCTCAAAGTTTGCAGTTCATCTTGGAAGACAGAGAAAAAAGTTCCAGAGGTGCTGGAAAGTTAGAAGTGCCTAAAGTGCCTAAAATGAGCTAAAATGCCTAAAGTTGAGGAATTCTGCCATTTTTATATGTTTCACCGCAGAGACGCAGAGCCCGCAGAGGTTTTTTATAAAGAAAATTTCTCTCTGCGCCCTTTGCGTCTTTGCGGTGAGCTATAACTTTAGCATTTTAGCTCATTTCTTTTGTTGTAGGAAAGGGTCCCGCAGGCCTTTTTTGTAAATTTTTCCAGATCCGGTTTTGGGAAGCTCCTCTAAGAAAACGATGGCCTTGGGGGCTTTGTAAGAAGCCTGATGTTCTTTGCAAAAGGCGATGATTTCATCTTCGGTGGCTGTTTCACCGGCCTTGAGTACCACGGCGGCCTTGACCGCCTCCCCCCATTTTTCGTCCGGCACACCAAAGACAGCGGCCTCTAAAATCGAAGGGTGCATGTAGAGCACGTTTTCAACTTCGGTGGAGTAAACATTTTCGCCGCCGGTAACTATCATGTCTTTTTTGCGATCCACAATGTTGACATAACCTTCCGAATCCAGAGTGGCCAGGTCCCCGGTGTGCAGCCATCCTTCTGAAAACGCGTTTGCAGTTTCTTCGGGCCGATTCCAGTATCCGGGGGTAACGGTGTCGCCCCGCACCCAGATTTCCCCCACCTGTTGCTCATCAGCAGCAATCGGCATCCCTTCCTCGTCCACAACTTTAAGATCCACACCGATAGCCGGTCGGCCGGTTTTGGATTTGAATTTCAATTGCTCATCAGGCGGCATCGCTTTCAAATGATCTTTTAAGATACTGAAGGTCAAATAGGGGCTGGTTTCGGTCATGCCGTAAGTCTGGATGTAATCGCAACCGAGCGTCTCCATGATGCTTCTAACCAGTTCAGGCGCAATGGGGGCACCCCCGCTGAGGATTTCTCTCAGGCTCGAAAAATCATATTCTTTTACCCGGGGGTGTTTGATCATCAGATTGAGCATGGTGGGGATTAAATTGCTCAAGGTTATCTTTTCTTTTTCGATCGTGGCCATAACGGCTTCGGGTTCAAATTGACCGACCATCACGTGACGGCCACCAACCCAGGTAATGGCAAATGTCGCCCAGGCGTCCGCCAGATGAAACATGGGCGCAACATGGGCCCAGGTATCGGTATCCACAAGCTTTAACTCGGCAATGGTGCTCAGTGCGTGGCTGCAGACATTTTTATGGGTGAGCATGACCCCTTTGGGCTGCCCGGTGGTACCGCTGGTGTAATATAGGTGGGCGGTCCTGTTTTCATCAACGGGTGCAGGCTCGAAATCCCCGGCATTAGTGCATACGGCATCTTCATAATTATGGGATTGAAGCGGAATAGATTCATCTGCCGCCTCACCAATCCAGAGAATCCCTTCAAGGGGAACACCCTCCTGGATTGCGCCTTTAACCAGATCCGCGAAACGCGTTGCGGCAATTAACCAGCGGGAACCGGCATCGTTTAAAATGTAAGCGACTTCTTTGGCCGCCAGGCGGTAATTAAGTGGATTGAGAATGGCGCCAATGCCGGCAGCTGCATAATAGGTCTCCAGAAATGCATGTGAGTTGACTTCCAAAATGGAAATGCGGTCTTCTTGCTGAATTCCCTGGTTTTGAAAAAATCGGGCCAGGCCGGTCACACGCTCACCGATCTGCTGATAGGTGTAAGATCGGTCGCCATCAATGACCCCAATTTTTTCAGGATACAAATCCAGTGCTTTGCCAAGCGTCATCCAGATGTTCACAGTATTTTCCTTTTATGGTTGAGCGCCTTGTCTCGTTACCCGGTTAAAAAAAGGAAAAATATTTTCCTATTTTAACGGGCACAACCGGCTCAACGGGTTAACCTAAATTTTGAACCCTATAATACCACCCCCTTTTTAAATGCCAAGTCCAAAATTATTGCGATTTGACAAAAGATATGGTTGAAATGAATCATAGTGTCGTGTCCCGCAAAAATGTTAAAAAGCCTTTGGTATATTTTAATTCTGTTGAGTTCTTTACAGGTCTCTGGCCACTGGCCAGAAGCGAGAAGCCAGAAGCAAGAGGTCTGACACCAAATGTAAAACAAATTCACATTAATAAACTCAATCCGTATTAAGTGATTATTTATTCTAAAAATAGCTTCCAATTGGTTAAAATCTACCTATCTTATGACAGGTATCTGATATGGCTATAGAAATCGAAAGTTTTAGCGAAGATTTTGACCCGCGGTTTAAAATTTTCCATGAACTGATGGCCCGCAAGGTCCGGGATGTATTGCTGGTCTCAACCCCTTATGATGCCTGGATCCTGGAAGAAGATTGCCGTCTTTCTGAACGCATCATTCATGAATACCGTGGTTTGAACCTGAGCAATCCGCCCCGTTTTACCTGGGTTTCCACGGCCCAGGAAGCGCTGTCGATGCTGGATGAAAAGAAATTTGACATGGTGATTACCATGAGCCAGCTGGCGGATATGGATGTTTTTACCCTCGGGGAGACAATCAAGAAGAAAGTTCCAGATTTGCCGGTTGTTTTGCTGGCTCATGATTCTTTACCGTCGCCGGCCCGGGAGTGCCTGCTGGATTTTAACCGTCCTCCCGGGATTGATCGGTTTTTTGTCTGGTCCGGCAATACCGATATCCTGGTGGCTCTGGTCAAAAGCGCTGAAGATCGGCTAAACGTAGAACACGATACCGAATTTGCCGGTATACGGGTAATCCTTTTTGTGGAGGATTCTCCGACTTACATTTCCTCTTTGCTGCCGGTACTTTACAAAGAACTGGTGAGCCAGACCCAGGCGATTATGGAGTACCGGCACCACGAAGAACACAAACTGCTGACCATGCGGGCGCGACCCAAAATTCTGGTGGCTGAAAATTTCGAAGAAGCCAATCATCTCTTTGAAAAATTCGAACCCTATGTTTTAGGTGTCATATCCGATGTTCGCATTCCGCGAAACTGCGTGCTGGATGAAAATGGCGGCGTCGCATTTCTATCCAAGATTAAAAAAGAACGTTTCGACATTCCGCTTTTGCTCACCAGCTCTGAATCAATCAATGCAGATAAGGCCAAAAACATTCCGGCTGCTTTTGTTGACAAAAATTCACCCAGCCTGCACGCTGAGGTCCGTTCTTTTTTTGTGGACCAGTTGGGATTCGGAGATTTTGTTTTCCGCAAACCCGATGGCCGGGAAATAGACCGCGCCCCCAGTCTGCGCAAACTTGAAGAAATTTTGCGCCGCATTCCGGAAGACTCCTTTGTACATCATTATACCCGCAATGACTTTTCGAGGTGGCTATTTGCACGCACAGAAATCATGCTGGCTTCCAAAGTACGCCCTTTAAGAGAGGAGGACTTCTCTAGCATCGAAGACCACCGGCAGTATTTGGTTTCACTGATCCAAACCTGGCGACAACGCCGGCAAAGAGGCGTCGTGACCGACTTTCATGCCGGAGACTTTGATCCGGATACCGAATTTTTTAAAATCGGCAAAGGCTCTATGGGCGGAAAGGCCAGAGGGCTGGCATTTGTTGCCAATTTGCTTCAGCGGCTGCCGGCCATCCATAAACAATTTGAGGATGCAAACATTTTTGTTCCTCAGACCCTGGTGGTGACCACCGAAGGCTTTGACGACTTCATCGAGGAAAATAATCTCAAGGAACTGGCAAAATCAGATGCACCGGATAAGGAAATTGCCAAAGCCTTTCATCGTGCCAATTTTCCGCAATGGATCGCCGATGAGCTCAAAGCCTATCTTGAACGAATCAACTATCCGTTAGCCGTTCGATCCTCAAGTCTGCTGGAAGATGCTCAATTTCGTGCGTATGCAGGCCTTTATCGAACCTACATGCTTCCCAATAATCACCCGGACCTTGAAGTGCGGCTGGAGCAATTGATTAATGCGATTAAACTGGTTTATGCGTCAACTTACTTTCGGGACCCCAAAGCCTTTTCAAAGCGAGTCGGCCACCGCACCGAAGAGGAGAAAATGGGTGTCATCATCCAGCAACTGGTCGGTGAAAAATACGGTCATTATTTTTACCCGACCATATCCGGTGTTGCCCAATCTCATAATTATTACCCCTTTGCTAAAATGAAACCGGAAGAAGGCATCGCTACAGTAGCGCTGGGTCTGGGCAAGACGGTTATGGAAGGTGAAAAAGCCCTGCGGTTTTCTCCGCGATATCCGCAGCTACTTCCGCAGCGTTCTACGGTAGAAGATATCTTGGAAAACTCTCAACAGTTTTTTTATGCTTTGAATATGTCTGAAGACTCCCCGGAAGTGGGCGTCCTCGAGGATGCCAACCTCGCAAAAAGAGATGTCAGCGATGCCGATGAAGAAGCCCCGGTAAAGCTTTTGGCCAGCACCTATATTCCCGAAGAACATCGGATCAGAGATTCTGCTCATATGCCCGGTTATCGGGTACTTACCTTTGCACAGGTTCTGAAATATGGGCGCTTTCCCCTGGCTGAGGTTCTTTCCGAAGTTTTGGATCTGGGCCAGGAAGGTATGGGCTGTCCAGTGGAGCTCGAATTTTCGATCAATATACCCCAGAACTCGGATCAAAAATCGGAATTTGCTTTTTTACAGCTCAGACCGATGACGGCCCGCGCGGAATTGCTTCAGGTGAAAATAGGCGATAACGAAATTGATCGATCTTTTTGCGTTTCTTCCCATGCGCTGGGCAATGCAGAAAAGAATGATATGGCCGACATCCTTTTTGTAAAACCCGATGGATTTGATCCTGCCAAGACCCCGCAAATTGCCCGGGAGATTGGTGATTTGAACGCTGGGCTGTTAAATGAATCCCGTAAATACCTGCTGGTCGGTCCGGGCAGATGGGGTTCAGCCGACCGCTGGCTGGGAATTCCGGTAACCTGGGCTGAGATTTGTGGTGTGGGTGCGATGGTTGAAACGTCTTCAGCGGAGCTGAGGGCCGATCCATCCCAGGGTTCGCACTTCTTTCATAATATCACCACGCTGGGGATCACCTATGCAACCATTCTGGATCAAGACCCGGATTTTATCGATTGGAACTGGCTGACCTCCCAACCGCTAGCCAATGAAACCACGCATATCGGCCATATTCAGCTTGATAAACCGTTCATTTTGAAAGTGGACGGGAGGTCTTCGAAATGCGTGATGTATTTAGAGGGTTAGTCCGTTGAGCCCGTTAGCCCTTTGCCGGTTAAGCATAAAATGAGATAGTTTCCCCTTTTTAACGGGCTAAACCGCTAACGGGCCAACCGGCTCAACCTTATCTCCTTCCTTGTAAAATAATAAGAAGTAAATCGGGTTGCGAAAAATTGGGATTAAAATCCACTAAAACAAAAACAGATATGTTGACCGCGCTGGTGGCGAATACGGCCGGAGAAATTTTTGAGCTCGACGGTTATGCGGCAGTCGGAATGACCGGGATAACGCAAATTCCGTTGACCCTGAAAAATACCCGCAGTATGCCTTTTGCTGGTGAGCTCATGTACCTGCCGGATCGCAGACCGGTTTTATTCAATCTGCATTCGGGTCGCATCGAGACGGTAAATGAGAATCCTTACGCCACCGGCCAACCGCTATTTCCGGTGGCCGTGTTTAATTCCCCTGGCTACGTCATTTCGTATCTGGGTGCTTATGTTGAAACCCCAAAAGCGAAAACGTTGCCACTTTTTTCCTATGGCGCCGTGGGATGGCATGGGGGTGAGTTTCGGTCCGCTGTTATTCGTGTAGACCGGGAAAAAAGGCAGGATCTGCGCTTGATGAAAGCCAGCGATGTTGCCATCGGCATCGAAAAGATGCGTAAGCAGATGCCCGCCAATCGCCTCAGAAGCCATCTTGAAAAATGCGCGTTGCAATTCGGTTGCCCGGCAGCTAAGAATTTCTTTTTGGGCCGTTATGAAGCGCCGTTGCCAACCGCCCAGCAGTGCAATGCCCACTGCCTGGGCTGCTTGTCCTTGCAGAAACACAGTGATATTCCTCACAGCCAGGATCGCATTGGATTCACCCCCTCACCGCAAGAAATTGCAGAAGTGGCATTGGCGCATATCAAACGGGTCGACCAAAGCGTAGTCAGTTTCGGACAGGGCTGCGAAGGAGACCCGCTGCTGGCCGCCGATGTCACTGCGCCGGCCATTCATCTGATTCGTGCAGAAACAGACAGGGGCACCATAAATATGAACACCAACGCTAGCCTGCCGCAAGCATTGCAGCAGGTGATCGATGCCGGCCTGGACAGCATTCGTGTTAGCATGAACAGCGTGCGTAAAAATTGCTACGAGGCCTATTTTCGACCGAAAGGTTACCGATTTTCCGATGTTTTAAAAAGCATTGATCTTGCCTTAGGAGCCGGTCTTTTTATTGCAATTAATTATTTAAACTGCCCCGGCTTTACGGATACACAGCCGGAAATAGAAGCACTGCGTCGATTTTTGAATTCACATCCGATTCATATGATTCAGTGGCGCAACTTGAATTTTGATCCGTTGCGATATTATAAAATTATGAGTGACGTGGCTCCTAATGGCGCGCCCATCGGGATGATGAATCTGCTGAAACAAATCCGGCAGGAATTTTCGCATCTCAAATTCGGCTATTTCAACCCACCCAAGGAGAAATTTTAGGGTTCACCGCAGAGGCGCTCACACGCGGTTCAAAGGTTCAACGTTCAAAGGTTCAGAGGTTGAATAAATGAAGATGTCGGCTATAAGATCGAAAACAGAGAGTATGGCAACCCTTTGGGGCGGCTGGTCGCCAGAGGTCGAAACCTTTGAACCTTTGAACCCTGAACCTTAGGACTGAAACCTAATAGATGAAATGGATTGAAGCAAAAGTTGTATTTGATGCAGAAGGCAGCCCCCTTGCCGGCGAGCTGATTGCCAACCTGTTTTTTGAATTCGACCTGCAGGGTGTGGTAGAAGAAGACCCGACAATGGAACCGACCGAGGACTGGGCTGAAGATTCGATTGGGTGTGCGCAGCAGCATGCGGTTATCGGCTATTTTCCCAAAGACCGGCAGGCCAAAAAGCGTTGCAGGGTTCTGGAAGAAAAATTGGCTGTTTTAAAAAAGAATACGGCGCTGCTTTATCGGATCAGCTATAAAGAGCTGGATGAAGAAGACTGGGCCGAGGCCTGGAAGGTCTTTTTTGAGCCCCAAAAAATCGGAAAAACGATTGTTGTCAAACCCACCTGGTGTGAGTACGAAGCCAGCCCCGGCGACATCGTGCTGGAACTGGATCCCGGCATGGCCTTTGGCACCGGTACGCACCCGACCACGGCTTTATGTATTCGTCTGATTGAAGCCTATCTCCATAAAGGAGATTCGGTTTTAGATATCGGTACCGGCTCCGGGATATTGATGATTGCAGCGGCTCGGCTGGGTGCCGGTTTCGTTTGCGGCCTTGATAAAAATGAAATGGCTGTTAAAATTGCTGATAAAAATATTCGCTTAAACGGAATCGCGCCGCAGAAATTTTCAGTAAAAAAGGGCAACCTCGTTACTGGAATTAAAGAAAGGTACGATTTGGTTGTGGCCAATATTTTGACCCAGGTGATCTATAACCTCTTGGAGGATATTGAAAAGATCCTCAATGACAAGGCCATTTTTATTTGCTCAGGGATCCTTGAAAAAAACGAAAATCTGGTAATTGCCAAAATGAAAACCATTGGATTTGATATTCTTGATCTATGTGTAAAAGATCAGTGGGTGGCGATCACCGGACGTTATACTAAAAGGCGCAGGGTATAAGGCCCAAGGTTCACGGTCTTGATCAAAACCCGTGCGCCGTGCGCCCTGGGCCGTGCGCCCAAAAATATACAGATCGAACGCTTAGGAAGCTGAGGGAGTCTTTAATGAGGGTTTTACTCGTAGAGGACGATAGCAAGATCGCTTCTTTTATCATCAAGGGTTTAAAAGCTGAAGGGTTTGCCGTGGACCATGAAGTCAACGGCGAAGACGGTTTACACCTGGCTTTAACCGAGCCTTACGATGCCGCCATTATCGATGTTATGTTGCCGAAAATGGATGGCCTCAGATTGATTGAAAGGATGCGCCATGAGAAACTGAAGACCCCCGTCATTATTTTAAGTGCCAAGGGGGAAGTCGATGATCGGGTAAAAGGCTTGCAGACCGGTGCGGATGACTATCTGACAAAACCGTTCGCATTTTCCGAGCTGCTGGCCCGCTTGCAGGCCCTGATTCGGCGCAGCAGCGATGCTTCTGAGCCGACCAAACTGACCTTCGCGGATATCAGCATGAATCTGATTACCCGGGAGGTTGTGCGTGCCGGTAAAAAAGTCGAGCTGCAGCCGCTGGAATTTTCTTTGCTGGAGTACCTCCTGCGCAATGCCGGCAGGGTGGTTTCAAAAACCATGATTATGGAACATGTATGGGATTATTATTTTGATCCCCAGACAAACGTCGTGGAATCTCGAATTTACAAGCTGCGCGAAAAAATCGATAAGGGATTTTCCACCAGGCTGATTCATACGGTGCGCGGAGTGGGCTATGCTCTTAAGGAAGATAAATAATATTCGTCATACCCTGGCGTTTCGCCTGACCTTGTGGTACGCGGGAATCTTCATGCTGACCTCCTGCGTGGCGTTTCTCTTTTTCTATTTTTTGATTACATCCGTTATGCGAGATCGCACCGACCAGGATCTACTGGGTGAGGCTCGAACCCTGTCTTCGATGCTCAAGGTCCAGGGTATGAAAGCCGTCAAACGCCAGATCATTTTCGAGGCTCAGGCCGCCGGAGAAAAAAAGATCTTTTTCCGTTTGCTGTCCCTTGACGGTCAGGAGTTTTCTTCTTCCAATATGTCGTATTGGCGTAATATCGGTGTCGGAAAGGCGGCGATCGAGCAGCTGATCGGTGAAAATCGACCGGTCTTTAGGACCATCAGCCTGCCGGATCGCAAACATAACATCCGGGTACTTTATACCATTGTCGGCCGCAACATTATTTTACAGCTCGGGCAATCCATGGAAAATTATACCCGATTTATTGAAGCCTTTCGCAAAATATTTGTCACCACCATGGCTTCCTTATTTATCGTTGCCGCCATTATCGGATGGTTTATGGCCCGAAGGGCTCTGGTGGGGGTTGAAGCGGTTACCCGCACCGCACGGCAGATATCGGAGAGCAGTCTGACAGAGCGGGTGCCGGTAAAAAAATACCAGGACGAGATCGATCAACTGGCCATCACCTTTAACCAGATGCTGGACCGGATTCAAACGCTAGTTAAGGGTATCAGGGAAATGAGCGACAATATCGCCCATGACCTTAAAAGCCCGATCACGCGAATCCGTGGGATCTCCGAAGTCTCTTTGTCCACCGGTGCCTCTGAAAAAGAATATGAAAAAATGGCCGCCAGCACCGTCGAGGAGTGTGACCGGCTGCTGGATATGATCAACACTATGCTGGTTATTTCCAGAACCGAAGCCGGAGTCAACAAGCTGGATGCCAAAGAGCTGGATATTGGCGCAGTGGTGCGTGATGCCTGTGAACTGTTCCGGTCGTCGGCAGAAGATAAAGATGTAAGACTGGTTTGTGATGTTTCCGGTAATTTCAGTGTTTCCGGCGATAATCGGTTGATTCAAAGAATGATCGCCAACCTGCTCGATAATGCCATCAAATATACACCCGCCGGCGGCAGCGTTGAAGTCACGGTCAGCACCGGAAACGACAATGCGGTTGCGATTGAGGTCAAAGATACCGGCATTGGTATTTCCGAGAAAGAAATGCCACGCATTTTTGAGCGTTTTTATCGCTGTGACCCCAGCCGTTCAGAGGCCGGCATCGGCCTGGGCTTGAGCTTTGCAAGAGCCATTGCCCGGGCCCATGGCGGCGATATTTCCGTTTTCAGTAAATCGGGTCAAGGCAGCACATTTACCGTAACCTTTGCCGGCAACGGTTTCTGATTCAAAATGTATATTGTTATGAAAATCAACCCGTAAAAATGAGCTTTTATGGAGAATGGAGACAGGCCAATGTCCGACTCAACAAAAACATTTAATCCGGATGGCATCAAAAAGAATAAAGCAACGAAGATAAGGTCGAAGGACCCGGCCGTTGATGCTCGAAAAAGGCTGCAGACCGCCTCCGGCATTCCGATTAAATCGTTGTACACACCGGAAGATATTTCCGACCTGGATTATAATCGACAACTAGGGCTTCCCGGCGAAGAACCGTTTGTTCGCGGCGTTTATCCCAGCATGTACCGGGGGCGCAGCTGGACACTGCGTCAGCTGGCCGGATTCGGACCGGCTGAGGAAACCAACAAGCGCTATAAATTTCTGCTTAAAGAAGGCGCAACGGGTATTAACGGTGTTTTCGATTATCCGACCCTGCGGGGGTTTGATTCAACCGATCCCATTGCCCGCGCCGATGCCGGGCGCGGCGGTGTTGCCATCGATACACTGGCGGACATGCAGGCCTTATTTGATGGCATCCCCATCGAAACCACCAGCACGTCTCTGGTGACCTGCCAGCCGATTTGCAACATCAGCGTGCAATCCATGTTCTTTGCCCATGCTCAGCTAAGCAATATTGCCTTGGATCGACTCACCGGCACGAGTCAAAACGATTTTATAATGGAAACAGTCGTCACGGTTGCCCCGGAAGTTTTACCCCCCAGGTACTCTTTTAAATTAAGCTGTGATGCCATCGAATATTGCGCCCGTCATGTGCCGCGCTGGAATCCCGTGAGTTTTTCGGGCTATAATTACCGGGAATCCGGATGCACGGCCATCCAGGAGGTCGCCTTTGTTATTTCCAATGCCGTTGCCACTTGCGAGGAGCTCCTGCGACGCGGATTCGATATAGACAGCTTTGCGCCCCGTCTAAGTTTTTTTCTGTCAGCCCACAATGATTTTTTTGAGGAAATTGCTAAATACCGGGCAGCCCGCAGAATATGGTGCCGGATAATGAAGGAGCGTTTTGCAGCCAAAAACCCCGACTCGATGAAATTCAGATACCATGTTCAAACTGCCGGAGTCGCTTTGACAGCCCAGCAACCGTTAAACAACATCGCCCGGGCGGCTTATCATGGACTGGCAGCGGTTTTAGGGGGAGCTCAATCCTTGCATATCGACGGATACGACGAGGCGCTGTGTACGCCGACCGAATTATCAGCACTTACGGCTTTGAGAACCAATCAGATTTTGCAATTGGAAACAGGGGTAACCAATACCATTGATCCTTTAGGCGGTTCCTATTTCGTAGAATCACTGACCAATCAGCTGGAAGAAAGGATTTTGGAGCTGCTGGAAGAAATTGAACAAATGGGCGGCATCGTTGGGGCAGTAGAAAACGGCTGGATACACAGGGAAATTTCGGACGCGGCCTTTGAATACCAACAAGCGATTGAGTCCGGAAAAATGCCGATTGTGGGATTAAACTGTCAGCAGGTGGCGGAAGAAAAACTGCCCATGGATCTTTTTGAAGTACCGGAAACACTCCGCATACAGGAAGAGAAGCTGGAAAGAATTAAGCAAGAACGAAATTCTGACCAGGTCCGGCGTGCACTGGATGCGATTGCAGACGGTTGCCGGGAAGACGAAAATCTGATGGAAGTCATTGTTGAATCCGTCAAATCTTACGTAACCGTGGGGGAAATATCCCGGACCATCAAAGAATGTTATGGCACGTGGAATATGCCCCTCTTTTAAAACCCATCATAAAAAAGCATCTAAGTACTCATGGCTGTGTTGTTGCTCGGCTCAAAATGCTCACATGATTTTAGGTTGAATCCGTTGCCCGTTAGCCGGTTTAAAAAATGAAATCAGGAATTTTTCCTTTTTTACGGGCTCAACGGGCTTAACGGAACAACGCGCTCAACAGGCCAACCCAAAGCCCTGATCCACATTTTTGTGACGGGCTTTGGATAGCTTCTAAAAGGAAACGACTATGCCCAGGCGAATTCGAGTTCTTATTGCACGTCTTGGAATGGATGCCCACTGGCGGGGCAGTATTATGGTGGCCCGTGCGCTGCGCGATGCCGGTATGGAAGTTATCTATCTGGGAAACCAGCTGCCGGAAGAAATTGTGAAGGCGGCGATCCAGGAGGACGCCGATGTCGTTGGAATCAGCACGCTTTCCGGGAATCACATGATTTTGGCCCCCGAGGTCGTTAAGCAACTCAATGCAAAGGGGGCAAATGAAAAAGTTGTGGTTCTCGGCGGTACGGTCCCCCCGGATGACATTCCCAAACTCAAAGAGGCCGGTATTGGCGAGGTTTTCGGCCCCGGGGCACCGATTCAAGAAATCATTAACTTCATTACCGCTTCATTTTAGTATTGTATCCTATAAATAAGTAACAAAAGTGGTAATGTTTATGGTTTCAGGTGTCAGTGTTCAGGTGTCAGGACGACGAACCTGTTGAAAAAATGATTATCAGAGCCCGAATGCTGTTATCTGACACTTGACACCTACTATTTTAAATTACCTTTTCGACACCACACTGAAACTCCTCCAATCCACCTATAAAGATCGAATGACACTCTCTCCAACCTAACCTTTTGGTCATCTTCAGGCCATCTTACGGCCATCTGTATGCACTACTGTAGATTTCGGATAATGTGGAATGTCTGTTTTCTTCAACCATAAGGAGGTATAAACCATGAAAAGAAAACCATTCAGAAAACTCAGTTTAGCAATCATGATTTTGGCATTAACCGGATTCATATGGGGATGCGGCCTTGAAAATGAGCTTGAGGCTAAGAGCATGCCCGAAATCGAATCCAAGACGATGATGGTTCCGGTCAATTTCAGTGAACTTGCACAGAAAGTTCGTGACGGTGTGGTCAATATCCGCACAGTCAAGACCATTAAGGGCGGGGGGCCTGTTTTTAAACATTTCTTTGGGAATCCGTTCGGGAAAAAGAATCCTTTTGGCAACCCCGATCGTTTCCATGATTTTTTCGGACCGCATCAGGAAGAAGGCCCTTCGCGGGATTTCAAACAGAGAAGCCTGGGTTCCGGGTTTATTATTGATAAGGACGGCCATATCGTTACCAATAACCATGTGATTGAAAATGCCGATCAGATTAAGGTCAAGCTGGCGGATGAGCGGGAGTTTGAAGCCGAGCTGGTGGGCCGTGATCCCAATACGGATCTGGCGCTGATCCGCATAAAAGACGCTTCGGACCTGGTTCCGTTGAAACTGGGAAATTCGGATGAT
>JASFIX010000006.1:0-21036 GCA_050122435.1 Desulfobacterales bacterium | reverse complement strand
AGCTTTCGGGCGGGATGCGTCAGCGCGCTATGATCGCCATGGCGCTGGCCTGTAATCCGGAGATACTCATCGCCGATGAGCCCACCACCGCCCTGGATGTGACGATTCAGGCCCAGATCCTTGACCTGATGCTGCAGCTCAGAGAAGATTACGATACCGCTGTTATGATGATCACCCACGATCTGGGCGTGATCGCTGAGATCGCTGAGCGTGTCATTGTGATGTATGCCGGCAAGGTGGTGGAAGAAGCCAAAGCCACCACCATTTTTGAAGATCCTAAACATCCTTATACCCAGGGATTGCTGCAATCGATTCCAAAACTGGGAGAGCGGTCACAGCATGGCCGTCAGCGACTAAAGGAAATATCGGGTATTGTACCGAGTCTATATGATTTATCTCCGGGTTGCCATTTTTCGCCGCGTTGCTCGCATGCCATGGGGATCTGTAACCAAGATTCGCCTCAGATGAAAGATGTGGGTGAGGGCCATTGGGTGAGATGCTTTCTTTATTAGAACCTATCTCAAAAATGCATCTAACGCTCAATGGCTGTGTTACAAACCGATTCAAAATGCTCGAATACTATCGTGTATGCTCCACTTTTGAATCGGTTTGCGCCGTGCCCTTGAGCGTGATTTACTATTTTTGAGATAGGTTCAAAATTTTAAAAGGATTTTGGATTGGAAACACTGCTGTCAGTTGAAAATTTAGAAGTCCATTTTCCCATAAAGAAAGGGCTGCTTTCGCGAACGGCAGGCTATGTTTACGCAGTTGACGGTGTTTCCCTCACGCTTAAAAAAGGCGAAACACTCGGCGTTGTCGGAGAGAGCGGCTGCGGTAAGACCACCACCGGTCTGGCGGTTATACGATTGATCGAACCCACCGCCGGCACTATCCGCTTTGGAAATGAGGACATCACCGCCTTGAAAACCTCTGAATTAAGAACGCTTAAAAGACAAATTCAGATGATTTTCCAGGACCCCTATTCTTCGCTTAATCCCCGCATGACGGTCAACAAAATCCTCAGAGACCCCATGGAAATCCATAACGTGTATCCCGGGGCCGAAAGAAATGACCGGATCGCATACTTATTGGAGAAAGTCGGCCTGCGACCCGAACAGGGACGGCGCTACCCCCACGAATTCAGCGGCGGCCAGCGGCAACGCATCGGAATTGCCCGGGCGCTGGCGCTCAACCCCCAGGTGATCATCGGTGATGAACCGGTTTCCGCTCTGGATGTTTCCATCCAGGCCCAAATTATCAACCTGCTGATTGATCTCCAGCAAGAATTTCATCTTTCCTACATTATCATCGCCCACGACCTGGCAGTGGTCGAACATATATGTGACCGTATTGCAGTGATGTATCTGGGCAAGATTGTGGAAACCGCCGCCTATAATCAGGTTTACACTGATGCCAAGCATCCTTACACAAGGGCGCTGCTGTCGGCCATTCCGGTGGCGGATCCCAGGGCAAAAAAAGAACGCATGATTCTCAAAGGTGATGTGCCCAGCCCGATCAATCCACCGTCCGGCTGCGCATTTCATCCCCGGTGTCCGCATCGCATGGACGTCTGTGATAAGGAAACACCGGTTTTAAAGGATACCGGTGACAACCACGCGGTCGCCTGTTATCTGTATTGATAGATAAAAGAGCGTGAAAGAATTAGGATATGGGTGTTGCTTCCCGGGTGTTGCGGGGAAAACAGAATATTCGATATTGCGGATATCCCGGGAAACAAATAAATTATCTTCAAAGCTATAAGAAAGGAGGAACTTCAATGAAAAAGACAATGTATTTACTACTGGCCATCACGTTTACGGTGATGGTGTTCGGGTTTTCAGGTCCGGCGCTGGCGGAATCATCTATTGCCGTCGCTTTGGATGTTCCGCCCCGGATGATGAACCCGCACGGGGATGATTCCGATGCCGGCCTGCAATATATGGCCAACTTTTTTGACGGCTTACTGCAGCGTAAAGGTCCGGATGGAACCCTGGCGCCGGCTTTGGCCGAGCGCTGGGAGCGACTGGATCAGTTATCCTGGAAATTTTATCTGCGCAAAGGCGTTAAGTTCCACAACGGTAACCCCTTCACGGCTGCAGATGTTAAATTTTCCTTTGAACGACTCAGCGATCCGGATGTTTCCGAATTCACCAACACAGGCAAATCCATCGCTGCCGTGGAAACGCCGGATGATTATACCGTGATCATCAAAACAAATGAGCCGATTCCCTGGTTTGCCAACAACATGCACCAGATCTTTATTATGGACAAAGAGTCGACCGAATCACGCGATCCGGGGGATGTGATGGTTAAACCCATCGGCACCGGAGCATATAAGCTGGATGAATGGGTCAAAGGTTCTTATGTGCGCATGGTAGCCAACGCCGATTACTGGGAAGGTGCACCGCCGATTCAGAAAGTGGAAGTTAGACCGATCAAAGAATCCTCTACCCGTTTCGCTGCGCTGGCATCCGGCCAGGTTGACCTTATGTCCGGCGTTCCGGTGGAGCTGTTCGATAAGATTGTCAAGAATCCCAAGCTGGATGTGGTCAGTCGACCCGCCCGGCGATCCATTTTCCTGGCATTGAACAACAAGTCGGGCAGCCCGACCGCCGATATCCGGGTCCGTAAAGCCATGTATATGGCCATCAACGAAGATGAGATCATCGAAAAGGTGATGCGCGGCCATGCAGCGCCAGCGGCTCAGATTCCGGATCCACCCACCATTGGCTATAACGGCAATATTCAGCGGCTCAAATACGATCCGGCTGAAGCCAAAAAACTGCTAAAAGAAGCCGGATATGAAAAGGGATTTGATATCACGCTGTCCGGTCCCAATGACCGCTATGTCCAGGATGAAAAAATTGCCGAGGCCGTGGCCAAATATCTGGCCAAGGTCGGTATCAAAGCTAAACTGGATGTCAAACCCAAATCCATCTTTTTCCCGGAAGTGACCGAAGGCAAGCTGGATTTTTATCTGATCGGCTGGTTTGACGGCACCTTTGACATGGGGCGCACCTATTTCAAGCTGGCGCACACCCGCGACGAAAAATCCGGTCATGGGCGCTTCAACGGCGCGGCCTTCAGCGATCCTGATATTGATAAGCTACTGCAATCCACGGCTGATATTGTCAATCCGCAAGAACGCGGCAAAGTCTTACAGCAGCTCAACAAGATGGCCATGGTTGATAAGATTACCTGGATTCCGCTGCACTATCAGGAAGATCTGTATGCCGTTCAAAAAGGCAAGGGCATAAAATTTCAACCCCGTCCGGACCGCTGGATGGTGTACAAGGAAATCTCAAAATAATCTAACGACAAACCGAAGTCGGGGCCGGAAGATTCCGGCCCCGACCAATCCATACGTATGGCCACTTACATTACTCGCAGATTGATTCAGGGCTTTATTGTTCTGTTGGTGGCGTCCCTCCTGTGTTTTATCATTTTTCGCTACATGGGGGATCCGGTTGTGACGCTGGCTGGGCGATATGCCACCTTTGAACAGGCCGAGGAAGTGCGGCGCAGTCTGGGTCTGGATAAGCCCATGTATGTGCAGTATTTTCGCTGGCTCGCAAATGCAGCCCAGGGCAATTTCGGCATATCCTATGTGACCAGGGTGCCGGCTCTGGGGCTCATCCTGGAGCGCTTTCCAGCCACCTTTGAACTGGCCGTTACGGCCGTTATCATGGCGTTTGTGCTCGGAGTTGCGCTGGGTGTTGTGGTCGCTTTGAAGCCATATGCTTTGCGCAACCGGCTGATTATGGCCGGCTCTCTGGGCGGGATTTCTATTCCCACCTTTTTGATGGGTATTTTATTAATTATGGCTTTTGCGGTTTACCTGGGGATTTTACCCCCTTTTGGACGTGGTGAAACCGTCAAGTTGGGTTTCTGGCGCACCGGCTTTCTTACCTTCGATGGCATCAAACACCTGATCTTGCCGGCACTAACACTGGCCATGTATCAGTTGGCAGTGCTTTTGCGGCTGACCCGGGCCGGCATGCGCGAAGTGTTGACCGAAGAATATATTAAAACCGCCTGGGCCAAGGGTCTGGCGCCCCGAAAGGTGATCTTCAAGCATGCCCTGCGCAATGCCCTGATTCCGGTGGTGACTATTACCGGCTTGCAATTTGGTGAGTTGATCGCGTTTTCAATTGTGACTGAAACAATCTTCCAGTGGCCGGGCATGGGTAACTTATTGTTGACCTCAATTTATGAAACCGATCAACCCGTGATTGTTACCTATATTATGCTGGCGGCAGGGATCATTATCACGATGAACATGATCGTCGATATTCTTTATGCCGTTATCAATCCGAAGATTCGTTATGAGTAATCGGCGTATCAAATCCAGAATGCTTTACAGCTACCTGCAGGATCCATCTGCGATTGTCGGTAGTGTTATTCTGGCACTATTTATTTTAGCGGCATTGCTGGCTCCCTGGATAACACCCCAGAATCCCTATGATCTTGAAAAACTGACGCTGGAGCATTTCTTAACGCCGCCGATCTGGATGGAAGAGGGCACGGCGCCTTTTTTGCTGGGGACCGATGATCAGGGGCGTGGAATTTTCAGCACCATCATTTACGGCTGCCGAACGTCCTTGATTGTTGGCTTCAGTGTCGTCGTCATTGCCGGTACCTTCGGTGTGATCATTGGGCTGCTGGCCGGATATTACGGCGGTTGGATAGATGCGATCACGATGCGCCTGGCCGACACCTTATTCTCCTTTTCAACCACTTTACTGGCCTTCTTATTTCTCGGCATTTCCGGCGGCGGCAGCATATTGATCGTCATTCTGGCCATTTGCGTTGCCGGCTGGGTGCGCTATGCCCGTACCATGCGCGGCAGTGTGCTGGAGGTCAAAGAGAATGCCTATATCATGGCCGCCAAATCCACCGGCGCCGGTGATTTTAGACTTCTGGTGCGCCACCTGCTGCCCAATGCCATCCCGCCGATTTTCGTGGTTCTGGCCATTGATCTGGCAGTGGTGATCATGCTCGAAGCCACTCTGAGTTTTTTAGGCGTTGGTGTCCCACTCACCGAACCCTCCCTGGGGATGATGATCTCCATCGGTAAAAACTACATCTATGCCGGCATGTGGTGGATGATCGTTTTTCCGGGTGCGGCCTTGATTCTGCTGGTGATCGGAATCAATTTGTTTGCGGATTGGCTTAGAGAAGAGCTTAACCCCAAAATCCAGCGCAAAGCCTAAAACTGATCTCCAAAGGGCTATCTTTTGCTCGATAGTTGCGTTTCCCCGCGATGATGAGCGGAATTTCACATCTATATTTATAAACATAAATGTGTTCATCAAACCGCTTCAAAATGCTCACGTACTATCGTGTACGCTCGGACACACGACTTTTGAAGCGGTTTGCGTCTTACTCTCAAACAAAATCTAACCCTTTTGAGATCAGTTTTGGTTTCTTTTCATAGCTTAAACCATTTCTTAACGCTCGAGCAAAATCTGAGAGTTTTGAAAGCAATTTAGTTTTGTACAAAAGTTCAAACTTGTTTTCCTGCATCTAAGTCAACATGAATATTGATGAATCAAGAGAAAAAATTCTAGATTATTTTAGTGAGAATAACAACTGTGAGCTTCCATACTGTATTCAGGTGAAGGCTGAAAGGGAAGGAGAGCATGTGGTGGTGGTCGGGGGGACCCACGGTAATGAACCAGCGGGTGTCAATGCCATGGTTGGGTTTCATCGGCGGCTGAAAGATGGCGAGATTAAATTGAAGAGCGGCAAAGTCAGCCTGCTGCTGGGCAACCCGCAAGCCTACGAAAAAGACCGGCGCTACGTCGACAGGGATCTGAATCGCAGTTTCTGCGATCCTGATGATGCCACGCTTGAAGAACGGCGAGCGGGCGAAATTATCGCATATTTAGACTGCAACAATGATATTGCGGCACTGTTGGATCTGCATTCGGTTAGTATCGGTGATTTTAAAATCTGTGTTTATGAAAAAGATAATACCCAAAGCCTGAATCTGGCGTTAAGTATCAGTGACATCCCCTTGCATTTTGCCTATCACCCTGATCATATGCCTGGCACCCTGATCCAAGCGGCCGGCACACATCAAATTTGTAGCTTGATCGTGGAATGCGGCAATCATCTATCCAGATCAGCCACCCACATGGCACTTGACCTCATATACTCGATTTTGGTACATAAAAAGCTAATCGATGCTTCTCTTTGGTCCGAAAAAAAGATGACCGGAACCATAACCCAATACGAAAGCATTCAGCCCATTAAACCCGGTGCTAATTTTAGATTTATTATTGAAGCTTTAGAAACAGGAACAAAGCTGGAAAAAGGACAGCAATTTGCCATAGATGACGACCGGATTCATATTGCACCGCAGGATTGCCATGTTGTGGTGCCGTCTATGATTGTCAAGCCCACTGACGTTGATGCCGGATTTTTAGGCAAAAAGAATCTGATATAAACAAAAAACGAAAATAATCGGTTTGAAAAATCCACGAAAGGAGGGAAGAACAATGAAGCACCTCACCGTCTTTACTTCTCTTCTAGTTTTAATGCTGGTACTGGCAGCAGTTGGGCTCTCCAGCGATCAAGCCGCATCCGACAAGCCTGCGGTTGCACCGCCTTCCACGGTTGCTCAAGAGACCGAACGTGTTTATCCTATTGCGCCGGGCGTGTGGTATCCGGGACAGCCAATGCCTGAAAAGCCGATACGGTATTACCGTGTCAGGTGTTGGCCGGGTTGCCACAGCGGCAGCCCTCATGGCAAATACCCGAATAGACCGCTAAACATGAAGCCAATTTTTCCGACCAGTACCGTACCGGTTCATACCGCCGATGCAGACAAAACGGAATAAGCTTTTAAATCTGGGTGGTTAAGTCCGTATCGGGGTGACAGTTTTTAATGTTGTCCGATGAGTGGCGGAAAATTTTAGGAAAAGCAAGAGACCCAATGGTCTTTGCGTGCTTGCCTGAATTCGGGTTGGTCGATACTGCACCTGGATTTGGCTGCATGACAGCGAGGGTGAAACCGGCAGCCGGGAGGAGGGTTAATCGCGCTGGGTATTTCGCCTTTTGGAATGGGCTGGGTTCGGCGGTATCTGGGGTCCGGCACCGGTACTGCCTCCAGGAGGGTAGCGGTATATGGGTGAATCGGATTATTAAAGACTTCTTCTAAAGGACCCATCTCAACTATCTGCCCCAGATACATAATAGCAACCCGATCACAAATATATTTGCATGTCGCCAGATCGTGGGTGATATACAGATAGGTCAGATCGAATTCCTGTTTCAGTTGCGCCATTAATTCCAGAATAAGCGCCCTTACGGAAACATCCGCCATGGCAATGGGTTCGTCCGCCACGACAAATTCCGGGTTTGTTATCAGCGCCCTGGCGATCACAACACGCTGACGCTGACCGCCGGAAAGCTGGTGCGGGTACTTCCGGTACAGAAATGCCGCCGGCTCCAGACCTACCCTTTCCATAATCCGCAGACAAATTTTCCTTCTTTCGGCGCGGTTGTTGTTATTATGGATAAGCAACGGATGTTCGATGGCCTTGCCGATAGACATCCTCGGGCTCAACGATGCATACGGATCTTGAAAGACAATCTGCATCTTGGCGCGCAGTTTTTCCATGTCTCTTTTTGTGCGGGAAAATATGGACGTGCCTTTATAGAGAATTTCACCCGAGGTCGGCTCCACTAACCTCAAAATAAGCCGACCGGTGGTTGTTTTGCCGCATCCGCTTTCACCCACCAGTCCTAAAACTTCACCTTTTTTAATGGAAAATGTAACGCCGTCGACCGCCTTGACAAAGCCCTGCTCCCTGGAAAATATTCTATCCATTAATCCCTTTTGCAAGGGAAAGTATTTGATTAATTTCTTTATGGTTATTAAATCTTCCACGATCTGTTACCTGTACAGCCAACAGGAAACCAGATGGCCGTCTTGTTTCAGGGGTTGCGGCTTTTTTTCTTTGCAGACCTGCATGGTATGCGGGCAGCGGGGATGAAAGACGCAACCCGGCGGCGGACTGACCAGATCCGGTGGACTACCGGGCATGGTTTCCAATTTTGGTTGATCCAGCTTGATATTGGGTATCGAAGCCAGAAGGCCCTGGGTGTAGGGGTGCATCGGATGATCAAAAAGCGCCTGTGCCTGGGCGACTTCGGCCATGTGGCCGCCATACATGACGGTAATCCGATCAGCCAATTGGGCCACATTACCAAGGTTATGCGTAATTAAGATGATGGTTAAATTAAATTTTTTACCCAGATCGGCTAAAAGGTCGAGAAACTGGGCTTCGACGATAACATCTAAAGCGGTGGTCGGCTCATCGGCGATGAGCAGATCCGGGTTTAAAATAAGCCCCAAGCCGATCATAATCCGTTGGCGCATACCGCCGGAGAGCTGATGCGGGTATTCATAGAGTCGTTCCGGGGAAATGCCCAGACTTTCCAGCATCTGTTCGGCCCGGCTGAACGCTTCTGACTTTTTCATTCCCTTTTCATGGGCAAATATGGTCTCCAGAAAATGCTGGTCGATACGAAAAAGGGGATTTAAAGAGGTTAATGGATCCTGAAAGATCATCGCGATCTTTTTGCCACGCAAATCAAGGATCTCGTTTTCGCTCATCTGAACGATATCTTGGCCTTGATAAACGATGCGTCCGTCGACGATTTTTCCTGGAGGTCGAAGCAGACGCAGAATCGAAAATCCGAGGGTTGATTTACCACAACCCGATTCGCCCACCAGTCCCATAACCTCGCCTTGCTCGAGGGCCCAGTTGACGCCATCCACTGCCCGTACCGTCCCAATATTAATTGGAAAGTGAACCGTCAAATTTTCAATATTTAATATGGTACCCATGCGTTTATCGTTCCAGCAGTCTGGGGTTCAAGATTTCAGATAGGCCTTCGCCCAGCATCGTAAAGCCCAATGCCAGGATCGAAATCATCGCCCCCGGAAAAGTAATCATCCACCACTGACCGGAAGGCAAGAATTTTTTCCCCATAGACAGGTCCATACCCCAGTCAACAATATCAGGTGGAAGACCCAGGCCAAGGTAGGTTAAGGCCGCTTCAATCATGATGGCATCAGCCATATTTAAGGTAAACACCACCACCGCGGTGGCGAGAACATTGGGAAATATATATTTCCATAAAATAATCAGGCGGGAGGCCCCGATGGCTTTAGCGGCTTCTACATAAAGCTCTTCCTTTATTTGAAGCGTTTGTCCACGGACTAACCGAAAAAAGGTGGGGATGTAGATGACAGAGACAGCGAGGGTGATATTGATGACTCCGGGTCCAAGCATGGCCGCAAAGGCAATTGCCAATATGAGACCTGGAAATGAGTATAGCGAGTCCATGATCAGCGAAATCACCCGATCAAAATAACCTCCTGAAAAACCTGAGATTAACCCGGAAGTAATACCGACAATCGATGAAATGAAAGCTGCTAGAACCGCCACCCGGAGAATAGTCCGGGAGCCGTGGATCATACGTGACCATACGTCTCGTTGAAGATTATCGGTCCCCATGAGGTGCTTTCCGCCGGGTGAGGCCAGCTGCGGTCCGGTATTTTGATCATAGGGATCGAAGGGGGCGATCGAATGGGCGAATATTGCCATAAAAACAATTACCAGAATAATCAAGGCACCGATGACCAGAATCCACCACTCAGCGCCATATTTTTTGCCCATGCGCAATAAGGGTGAAAATCCTGAAGCGATCCCTTTAGCCGGTGAAAAGCGCATCTTTTCTCCTGTGTTTTTTAATCACGAAAGCGCGAAAAAACGAAAACGTGCAAGACTATTATTTTATTTCGTGCTTTTATCCTTTCGTGTTTTCGTGGTTTTAATGATCCATTTAAGAGTCTAATATCGAACTCTGGGATCAATAATTGCATAAATGATATCCACAATAAGCGAAGCCATGGCAACAAACAGGGCAATGACAATGATTACACCCTGGATAACAGGGTAATCCCGATAATAAATCCTTTCCAAAAGAAGTCTCCCCATGCCCGGCCACGAAAAGGTCGTTTCCGTAAGTATGGCACCGGCCATCAAAAGCGCAAATTGAAGTCCCATCATGGTCAAAATGGGGATGAAGGCGTTTTTCAAAGCATGTTTGTACACGATGATGCCATGGCGAATCCCCCTGGCTTCCGCGGCTACAATGTAATCTGCCTTAAGTATATCCAGCATATTGGTGCGTGTGAGACGCACAAAGATACCTGAAAGTACCAGACCTAAAGTAAAGGATGGCAGGACCAGGTGGGTCATGATATCGGCAAAGGCAGACCAATCTTTGATCAATAAGGTATCCAAAACATAGAAGCCCGATTTTTCAAACGTGGAGGCAAACACCCGGGGACCTGTGCGGCCGGCAATGGGTAACACATCCAGCCAGATACCAAAGATTAGCTGTAACATCAGACCCATCCAGTAGACCGGGATGCAATAAACCACAATTCCGTAAAGGCGAATTCCATAGTCGCGGGCTGTGCGCCGCTTGTCCGCCGCATAAGCGCCCATAAATACCCCCAGAAAAAGGGTGATCAGCATGCCAAAAAAAGTTAGCTCAATGGTTGCGGGTAGTTTTTCGAGGATAGCGGTCGTAACGCGTTGATTGAAGACCATGGAGTCGCCCAAGTCGAAACGGCATATCTGCCAGAGATAATCAAGATATTGTATGAAGATCGGGCGATTTAAGCCCAGCTCCTCCTGTTTTTGTGCGATGACGTGTTCCGGTGCATGACCGCCCAATAGGGAGGACACGGGATCGCCCGGCATGACACGCAACACGATGAAAACGATGGTCAACAGAATAAATACCATCGGAATGGTTAATAATAATCGCGTAATGATGTAGCGGGTAAGATTTTTCATGAAGTCAGGTTATGAGGGGCATCTCAGCTTAAAAACCCTTTGAGGACCGGGCGATTTGCCCGGTCCTCGTCTAGAAAGGTATTATTTTCGATGGATCGGAGCATAAATGAATTGAAGCGTTGGTGAAATCACGATACCACGGACATTTTTCTTGGCAAACATGTAGAGCGTGCCCTGAAAAATGGGCATGGTAGGCACATCTTCGGTCCACATCTGCTGGATCTCTTTATAGATAGCGGTTCGTTTTGACATATCGGTTACGGTTTGTCCTGCAACCAACTTATCATCCCATGCTTTGCTGGAAAAATGAATGCCCAGGCCCTTTGATCCGGCCGTACCGGCAAATGCCGAGGTGTAGTTATCCGGATCAATATAGTCCGGATACCATCCCAGAAGCCAGATGGGCATCACCTTGTTGGCCCAGTTATCTCTGTAAGCAGCCCATTCGGCGGATTTGACATTGACCTTCATCATGCCGGTGGCTTCAAATTGCGCTTTGAGAACCGCAGCGATATCCACTTCGGTATCGCCATAATGACTGGGTGTGTACCAGAAATCAAAGGTCAGTGGTTTGCTTTCGCTATAGCCCGCCGATCGCAAAAGCTTTTTGGCCTTTTCAATATTGCCGTCACCATGCACCTCTTTAAAGGTATCCGTGTGGGACCACATGCCCATCGGTACCATGGAATACAACGGCGCGTTTTGCCCTAAGAAGACCTTATCCAAAAGTGGTTTTCTGTTGACAGCCGCAGCCACCGCCTGCCGCACAATTTTGTCATTAAACGGCGGGGTGTCCGTTAAAAAGCAGATATAGCGGATGTAGGGTCCCTGTGCCACAATGGTTTGGATCTTATCGGACTTTTGCAGGTCATTGATGTCGGATGGATTCAGGGTCTTGAAGACAAAGTCGACTTCTCCTTTTTCAATGGCAAGCCGCATAGTGGTCGCGTCGGCAAAGTACCGAATAACGATGCGGTCGTTTTTCGGCTTTTCGCCGTAATAATTCGGGTTGGCATCCAATACAATTTCCTGATCTCTTTTGAAAGAAGTGACTTTGTACGGCCCAAGGCCGACGAGTTTGCCACCCTTAAGTTCAGAGGGATCACGAATGAGTTTATCCTTTGGATAAATATTTGGATTGACCGGATAATAAGGAACCGAGGCAACTAGTTGCGGAAAGTAAGCGACCGGATTATTAAGTACAAATTTAACCGTGTATTTATCCACCACATCTACACCAGCGACGAAATCCGTAACCAGCCATGAGGGGTCCCCTTTGGTAGCGAGTACCCGATCAATGGACCATTTGACCGCATTGGCATCAAATTCACTGCCATCAGTGAACTTCAGCCCTTTTCGCAATTTAAAAGTATACTCTTTGCCACCAGCACCTATTTCATAGGATTCAGCTAATCCGGGCTCGAGCGTTGTCTCTCCGATTTTATATTTAAGCAGACCGGCATAGATGTTATACATGATTTCCCAGGTGTGAAAATCATAGGCTTTCCCCGGGTCCATATCGATAATCTTCTCAGTTGTTCCATATACCAGGGTTTCTTTGGCAAAGCTGCTTGAGGAGAAAAATATTAAGCCAATAGCAGCCAAACCAATAATAATAAATCGTATTACTTTCATGTTCAGGCCCCCTTTCACCATTTAAAGGTTTATAGCATAAACAACGTCCCCTCATCAGACCGAACATATTGGAGTGAGGATTTTGTGTCAAGAAATAAGCGACATTTAACGATTTATAAAGATGTTGCAATCCTAATCCCTTTTTCGGCTGATCGGGTTATGAAGTTATCCAGCAAATCATAGAGTTGATAAAGACTGTCAATATTGATGTGCTCATCGGCCGAATGCTGGCTCAGGTCGCCATCGGCCCCCCAGACAATGCCTTTGATGCCATGGGCGGATAAAAAGCGGGCATCGCTGGCGCCGTGCTCAAAACCGACTTTGGTGTCCGGTGCCATTTCCAGCAACAGATCCAGATAGGGCGTGTCACCGCCTTCAAACAGCGGCTCTATTTTCTCCACCACCAGTCCGCCCTTAATTTTACCCTGGATGTTCTTAAGGAGCGATTCCATGTCGTCGTTTTCCGTATAGCGGATATCGAACAGGGCTTCGGCATAATCCGGGACCTGATTGGAAACCGTGCCGGCCTGAATCCAGGCTAAATTTAGGGTGCGGTGCCAGTGATCCGGGGTCGAAAGCTCAAAATGAGTCTTGAGCACCTGATAATCGTTAATGAGGTTTTCAATGGCATTCTCTCCCAGCCAGGGCCTGGCACCGTGGGCAGTTTTGCCCCTGGCAATCAGCTTTAATTTAACGATGCCTTTTTCTTTGATGACAATTTTATTTAAGCCGCCGCCGTCTAAAGCTATGCAAAACTCGGCTTTAATTTCCTTCAGCGCCTGGCGGGCGCCGTTGGCGCCGCCGATTTCCTCATCAGCGGTAATCATCACACCGAACTGCAGATCATTCTGATTTTTGCCCTCCGTATTTAGCCGGAGTAGATGTTCTTTTAGCATAACCAGGGATAAGGCGACGGCGTACTTGTCATCGATGCTTCCGCGGCCATACAGGGCATTATTTTTTATGCGCGGCTGAAACAGATCATCGGGGGCATCGACCACATCGATGTGCGACATCAGCAGGATGGGGGCGACGTTATTTTGCGGCATGACGATAATCGAAGGAATGCCGGCATGATCCAGCCGCCGGTAATTGGCTTCGCACTGATTTAAATAATCTTCAATAAACGCCATACATCGCTGAATTTCTTCAGGTTGAGAGTGCATGGTTTTAAAGCGAATGAGATCCTGTGTCAGCTTTATGAGTTCTTCCATAGCGGTTATCCTCGCTCAAGCGATTTGAATTTGGTTTCGGGTGTCAGGTTTCAGAAATAAGTAGGTTTCAGGTGTCGGGTGTCAGTCTCAGGGTTCCAAGGTTCAACGTTCAGCATTCAGGGGTTCAGTAAAGAGCATCAGCTATCATAGTGGCCAGACCCCTTGAACCTATGAACCCAGAACCTTTGAACCTATAGTATCTTCGTGGAGATATAGAGAAATAAAGCCCAAGTCAAGATGATTCATATTTATCCGAATTTGGCGCAAGACTTATATTGCGAGTCTGGTAAACGGTGTGGAGGGCAAAAACTCTTGAGGTCTTGTATTTTTAAAGACTTTTGACAGCAGCGATGACGGCTTCCACCGCGAATTCGCTTTGCATTCTGCCGGTATTGATGATCAGGTCATAATTGTTGGGATCGGATATATCGGCATTATAGAATTTTTTGATAAAATCTCTGCGCTTTGATTCTCTTCCAATCACACGCTTCTTGGCTTTTTCGGCAGGTACTTTATAGGCGTGGGCCACATTTTGAATCCGTATCTCTAATGGGGCCACGAATCGCACACTGAATCTTTCTTCAGGCGGGAGAATAAAATTAACACCACGACCGACAATTACAGCGTTCCCATGATCTGCAATCGTGTTGACAACCTTCAGCAGGTGCTGCATGTAGATGCCGGGGTAGAGATATTGGTCTTTGTAAAGTGAGGCGATAAAATCATCGATTCCCGAGAGCCGTTGTTTTTCAAGGGTATCAATGACCGAGGCCCTTATTTTGGCGCTTTTGGCGATACCCTCGATAATATCCTTGTGGAAATAGTCAAAACCCAAACGGTCGGCGACCTTCTGGGCGACGAGGCTGCCGCCGCTTCCAGGTTCCATGCTAACGGTGATCACCGGAACGCGGACCTCAGGTTTGCGATCTTTTTCGGCAGGGCCGCTTTCCCATTTCCGGATCTGCTGCTTGACAAACTCTTTGATTGAATCTTCTTTTTTTACCATTTTCAATTATTTTCCGGCAGTGCTTTCCATAAAATGATCGATCAGTTTCTGCTCGTCGACTGCCGTGATTTCTTCAGGCAGCCGTTGTTCCGCCAGCGCGATGGCGGATTCAATCAGCTCTGATCGAATTAAATTTCGGGCTTCGACGATCTGATTTTCAATCTTTTGCCGGGTGCCGGCCAGCAAAATCATGCTTTCCTGTCGGGCGTCTTCGATGATTTGTAGTTTTTTCTTCTCGCCGTCCTCGATGATTCTCGTCCTTATTTTTTCAAAGCGGGCCATGCTGTCTTTAAGCATTTGGTTTGCTTCTTCAATTTTTTCGGTGGCCGCTTCTTTTTGCTGCTCGTATTTTTTGATCTGCTGATCGATCTTTTCTCTGCGGTTTGACAAAAAGTCTTTTATGGGTTTCCTGCCAAACTTAACCAGGACAAAAGCAATGATCACGAAATTTACCCAGCGCATCACCAGGTCAAAAGTGGATCGCCAGTTATTCGTCGTTTCGGCTGCCAGGGCGTCCGGGCTACTTAAAATCAGCACTGCGAAAACGGCGATTAAAAAACAGCCGAAAAATGCGATGGGATTATTTCGTCTCATGACCGCTGACTCCGATACAGGACCGTTTCGATAATCTGTTTTGCCAGATCCTCAGATTCTTTTTGGACATGTTTTCTGGCTGCTGAAATTTGGGCATTGACTTCTTTTTGAGCCTCAGCCCTTAAGGCATCAATCTCTTCCCGGGTAGATGTCATTATTTCGGCGGCCTGCTGGCTTCCGGTTGCCTGCAGCTGCTCCTTTTGCTTAAAGGCTTCATCTCTGACTGCATTTTCCTGAGTTTTTATCTGATTCGTTAAATCCTCAAACTGGTTTTCAGCCTCAACAATATCTTTCTGGACAGTTTCAATATAAATTTCTCTTTCATTCATTACCTTTCGCAGCGGACGGAACATGATCCGGTTGATAATGAACAGAAAAATCAGAAAAGAAATGACCTGAAAGATCAACGTTTCATTGATGCTGATAAGCGCAACATTACTAATTATTTGCATGGCCAGTCTTCCAACCGGGCGGCAGCCGGTTTTTGCTTAATTGTTTAATCCAGCGTCCGACGGCTTCATTCCCGGGCGATTGGTTTTAGACGACAAACAGGAGTAACAGGGCCACAACCAGTGAATAAATCCCGGTTGACTCGGATACCGCCTGACCGACAAGCATGGTTCGGGTCAGCAGTCCCGCTTCCTGGGGGTTTCTACCGATGGCCTCACAGGCTTTGGCCGCAACCATTCCTTCGCCGACACCGGGACCGATAGCACCAAGCCCCATTGCCAGACCTGCTCCGATAAAACCTGCTGCTTTTACAATTTCTGCACCTTCGATTGCCATTTTTGCCTCCTTATTTTAAAAATGAATTGGATTCTGTTTTTAGCTTATTTTTTTGACAGGATTAACCCGCCTTCGCTTAAGCTTCGGCGAGGCAGGCAGGATTTTTCATTTCTTTCTCAGTTTCCGGAAGAAACTGAGAAAACTAAATCCGACTGCGTCGGAACAAAATATGTCATCGAATAGAACCTATTTCCGTATCGATACGTTCTGTCACCAAATTAATAATTACGTACATATTATTTATCGCCGAAGGCGATTAAAGTTTTCAGGCTTTCATCTGGAAAGCCTGAAAGATAAAATCCAAACAAATCCGGTAAATCCTGTCAAAAATTAGAAATAAAATAGAATCCATTCCGATTAAACTACAAATATCAACACCAAGCTCACAACCATGGCGTAAATCGCCGTTGATTGTGAAACCGCCTGGCCCACCAGCATGATCCGCATGAGGTCGTTTGCATGTTCGACATTTCTGGCCACCCATCTGACGGCACCTTCGGCTGCCATTCCATTGCCGATTCCGGGTCCGATCCCGCCAAACCCCATGCATAGACCGGCGCCTAAAAGCGCCATGGGAGTAGCTATCGCAGTGGATTCGGGAAATGATTTAAACATCAGAATAAAACTGATTAATAATCCAAAAATCGCCGGGGTCTGGGCCACCGCCTGACCCACCAGCATGATAGTGGTCACGTTAGCGGCCGTCTGGGGTGTTCTGGCAATGCCCTCACAGCTGGCCCCGGCTGCCAGCCCGCCGCCATAGCCGGATCCGATGGCGGCAAGCCCCATGCTCAGTCCGGCTCCCACAAAAGCAGCCCAGGTGGGAGTTAAGGGTGCATTGCCAAAATCGATAAAAATCAGCATCAGGGCCACCACCATCGAAAAAATTGCCGGCGTCTGGCAGACGGCCGAACCAATCAGCATGTTGGTGGTTAACTGCGAGCCGGCGGTAGGCTGTTGTGAAATGCCATAACAGGCCTCACCGCCTGGATATCCGGACCCGATGCCGGATCCGATGGCACCAAAACCCATGCTGAAACCGGCGCCTAAAAACGCGGCGGCCTTTAACATACTGGGGGTGCCGGTATTCATAAACAAAAGCAGAATGGCAATGACGAGGGCAAAAATCGAGGCCGACTCGGCAATGGCCTGTCCCACCAGCATGTTTTTGAAAATATCACCCGAAATCTCGGGGTTCCTTGAAACCGCTAGATTGGCTCTGGCGGCGGTATACCCTTCGCCGATAGCAGCCCCAACGGCCCCGAGACCCATGGCAATACCGCCGCCGGTATAGGCGGCTATTTTAACTGCGGTTTCAATTTCAAATCCCATCTGTCACTTCACCTGAACGGAGATATAAACGATTGTAAGCATGGTAAAAACAAATGCCTGTATTGTACCCACAAAAAGTCCGAAAAAGCCGTATAATAAAGGCGGCAGCACAAGGCTGTAAATTAGATGAGAAATCACCAGAATAATAATCGATCCGCCCATGATGTTTCCAAATAAACGAAATGAAATGGATACAATCTTGGCCAGCTCACCGATGACATTTAAGGGCATCATAAAAAAAATCGGCTGGAAATATTCTTTGATATAGGCCTTGAATCCTTTGGATTTAATTCCGGCATAATGGGCGATAAAAAATCCCATAATTCCCAGGCCAAATGTGGTGTTTAGATCTTTGGTCGGCTCTTCGAGGTGCGGGATGATGCCCAGCCAGTTGGAAAGCAGCAGGAACATGAAAAGCGCACAGATGAGGGGAGCATAGGTTTTGGCCAGCTCCTTGCCCAGCGCGTCCTCCGTAAGGCCATATAAAAGGGAAATAATCAGTTCCCCTAAGGCCTGGATGGGTCGGGGGAGTATTTTTCTTTTGTAACTGGCAAACAGCCCGAGCACGATCAGAAGCGCAAAGACGATCCATGTCATGACGATCACTTCAAGATTAATCGTGATGTTGTACCCGAAGACCGGAATAATGAGTTGGTGTAATTTTCCAAGCTCGCCCATAAAATTATCCGCTCAAATCTGCTTTTTCCGCATTGTCGGAATAAGGGTTAATGCATGTTCGGCCAGAATGACCAGCTGAATTATAAAAATACCCAGGATGGTGGCAACCAGATTAAATTGTTCAACTTTGACGGCTGCAATCAGCGGGATCGCCAGCAAAAGATATCTGATTAAGATGGAGCCCAGGGAAAGCGAGATGGTTTTTGCCTTAGACCGACCCAATTTCAGCGTTATGGAGTTGCCCATTAAGATAAAATTGAGCACACTGAAAATTGCGCCCAGGATCAACCCTTTGCCCACCGGTTTATGACCCATCAGGATAAATAAAAGCGCAACACCGATGGCAAAGGTTAATGCCAGTGAGCTGTATTTTTTTTGAACCTGCTTAAGACTTTCCATTTGCTGAATCTTCTTTGTTTTCCGGCGGATTTTTAAGGGTTTCTGAAATTTGCCGGTAGACGGTTACGGCCCCTCCGACGATGCCTAAAATGATAAAAATGGTGACAAATATTCCTCTGGTCCCCAGCCATTTATCCAGATACAATCCGATAAAAAAGCAAAAAACAATACAACCGGCCATTGTCAGGCCGATTTGCATGACGATTGAAAGGTTTTCGGCCCAGGCTCGATTTTTTTTATAATTAAAAACCATTATCTATAAAGATTAATAAAAATCTAAGAACCTGCTAAAACGTTTTCGATTAGCATAGCAACAAAATCTTTGCAAGCGAATTCCCACGGCATTGAAGACAAAAAGCAACCTTGACAGCGGCAGGTGGGTTCCTATAATCATTGTGTTATTCAGCTGACGCATTCCATCTGCCATCTGATGATTATTGCCCTGTCCTAATCTGTTTTCTTTTTGAATCCTATTACCTTAACATTCAAGGAGGGCATTTATAATGGGAACCATCTATAAATATTTAGCGATATTCCTCGGTGTATTGCTGGTATCGGCTGGTGTTGCCCGGGCTACTTCTCAACCGCCTGCCGTGGGCGGTCAATTGCCCGAATTTACACTTCCCGTCCCCAAAAGCAATGAGCACCAGGAATATTTAGGTCTGGCCGGAAAAGACGCTTTCAAGATTACTGAGATAAGCGCCGAGGTTATCATTATTGAAATATTCAGTATGTACTGACCTTACTGTCAGAGGGAGGCTCCTTCTGTTAACGAAATGTACCGTATCATCCAGAGCGATAAACGACTTAAGGGAAAAGTCAAACTGGTTGGCATTGGTGTCGGAAATTCGGCCTTCGAGGTCGGCTATTTCAAAAAGACTTACAATATACCATTTCCCCTTTTTCCGGATGGTAATTTTTCAATCCACAAAAAGATCGGTGAAGTTCGAACTCCCTTTTTTATTTGTATTCGCATAAAGAAAGATGGCAGCCACGAAGTTTTTTATTCTAAAGTTGGCGGCGCTAAAGACGCCGATCAGCTCCTCAAGAAACTTCTCGAGGATTCGGGGTTGCTATGAGGAGGTTAGCAAAATGAAAAAATTTCTAATGATCGATATAGTCCCTGCGCTGATCTTGCTGTTATTCGTCGCAACCGCTTTTGCAGGCTCAGAAGCGTTTAAGGATAATATCTATAATCCGGGGCAACTCAAACCGGTTGACAGCACTTTAAAAGTCAAAATTGGTGAACCAGCACCGGACTTTACGCTACCGTCTGTATCCGGTGAAAAAGTTTCTCTCAGCCAGTACCGGGGCAAAAAACATGTGGTTCTTTCTTTTGTGCCGGCGGCCTGGACCCCGGTGTGTTCGGATCAGTGGCCGGGGTATAACATCGTAAAACAAATGTTTGACGAAAACGATGCCGTCCTTCTCGGTATCACCGTAGACAATATCCCGACGCTGTATGCCTGGACCAAGCAGATGGGGAACCTGTGGTTTCCGGTGCTTTCGGATTTTTGGCCTCACGGCGCGGTGGCTGAAAAATATGGTGTTTTGCGGTCCAGCGGCGTTAGTGAGCGGGCATTGATATTCATTGATAAAAAAGGAATCATACAGGATATTCAGGTTTCGGATATAAATGTCAGACCCGATCTGGCGCAGTGCGCGACTACCCTACAAAAAATGAACAAAAAATAGGAGCTGCATTATAAATGCATCTCACTTAAAAAAGTTGAGCCCGTTACCCGTTAGCCCGTTTGCCGGTTAACAGAAGTAAAATTCGACAACATTCCTTTTAAACGGGCACAACCGGCTAAACCGGCAAGCGGGAAACCCGAAGGTGTGATCTGCTATTTTTAAGACAGCTTCTTATTATGTGTTTGTGATTAATAAATTCATCATGATAGTTGGGTGAACTTATTACAGTTTTACACAGGATGATTTTTATGAATCTGATCCGGCGTAAGTCCATATGCCAAGCAGCCCTTCTCGTAATTATTTTCTTCATTATGACTTCTGGCGCGAGTGCCGCAGTCACTATTCAAAAGATTTCAGAATCGGCGCTGGATGAGTTAATTAATACCCGCAACCATAAAATGGCGATCACCTTTATGGCGGCCTGGTGTAGACCCTGTATCGATGAGTTGCCCGTCTTAAACAAATTGCACCAAAAGTATAAAACCCGGGGCCTAAACTTGATCGGTATCAGCATCGACCTGGAAGGGCCTCGTGCCATGCAGCCGATTATCGATAAATTGAAGATCGATTTTCCGGTTTACTGGTATGGCGAATCCGCTGTTCAGAAATTTTCCATATATGCGATACCAATGATTTATTTTGTGAAAGATGGCCAGATTGTCGAAAAATTGCCAGGCAGGCGAATAGGCAAGGAGCTGGATAAAAAGATTCGGAAATTATTGGCGGAATAACCGCTGTGCGGTCCGGGTTGCGCGTTGCGTGTTACGGGTTAAAAAAGCGTTTAATCGATTCATTTGCAGACATACTCAAC